>JBAQYH010000930.1:0-2085 GCA_049299935.1 Methylobacter sp.
CGTTAAAGCTTGCACCGAAACGCGCCGATTAAGCGGCGTGGTCACGCGGGCTGCCGGTTGAGTTGTTTGGTTTTGCCGCAAACGCCCTGTCCATATTGTTAGTATCCGGCCAAGCGCCGTATTCATGAACGAGGAGCTTTTTATCAAATACCCGGCCTTGATCTGCCTAAGCCGTCCGCTCACTGGAACGAACCGATTATCATCATGTGTAAAATTTGTCATTGAAAATGCTCCTCGCTCTATATTGGAATTGTCGAAAGCTGTTCATCACGGACTGTCCTTTATCCAAAAGCATCCGCACATCATTACAACAATTTGATTTTATTTATATAAAACTCAACCATGACGTTCGTGCGGAATCCTTTGCCCTTGTGAGGGACGAGATCAACAACACAGGAGGCTTGCCTAAGGGGCTATACCGTTATGCATACTGTATCGGAAAGGAGAAATAAATGAACTCAGGGAAAACCCTGATTTTGCTTCAGGTCAATTCCTGATTTTTGTAACTATTCAGCGTGTCTGAAAAAACCGCAAATTGCTGAAAGGACTCCCCTCTCCTGATGGAGAGGGTCGGGGTGAGGAGAATTAATAGGAAAAAGTCCTTATTGATACCTCCTCACCCTGCCCTCTCGGCAATTGCTCCTGCATTGCTCTACTACCTACATCCATGTAGGCATCCCGCTGTAGAGGATGTTGTGCTTCGCGCCGAATAGTTACGATTTTTTTTTGAGATTGTAGAGCCGGACTTTGGTATCCCTGCAAAATGCAACATAGGATTTGCGCACAGAACGAGGCAGATAAAGATGCGCTAAGTTTTGGTCGAAATAAGACCCTCAAGTCTAACTATTAATCCCTTTTCATCCTATCGCTTGGGCATATCCGGAGGCTGAGGCGGAGACCATTCTTGCCAGGCGTCGTTGTCGTACATTAATTCCCCCGGCACAGGAACTTGATGGCCTTTGCTGTACATGCATTGGATGAAGCTAATATCGTAATTTTGTTGGCCTTCTTCTTTGGCGTCGGGGGCTTTTTTTAATGTTGCAATCTGTTCATGGGCCAATTGCCTGCACATCAGATCGTCAGTATGAAACTGATCAAAGCTTTTGTCGGCGCTAGGCAGTACCAAAACACTCGGACCACTCGGCATCGTCGAACAAGCGCTGAGCACGAAAGCAGAAATGAGGATTGTCGGAATCTGTGACATTTGGCTCGCCTCCATTAGAGAACAACATTCCGCCAGGTAGTTGAACGCTCCCTAACTACAGGATAGTAACCGGCAGGATCTGATTAACAATCACGATAAGGATCATGAGTACGATTGACAGTTTTCCAGGTCTCATTATCGTTTCCGCATCTATCGAAATGCTGGGCCAGCTTTAACATGCGGTTTTGGCGCATACTTTCAGTTTCAATGCCGGTGGCGTCCTCGCCAGCCGTAGCCCCTACCCCCGCCGCCATAAAAGCGCGGCCTAAACCCGTAAGAGCCGTGAGATCGATAACCATATCCGCCATACGGAGCATAACCGTAATAAACACCGAGATGGTCGTACGGCGAAACATAAACAGCGCAACCATTCAGAGCGAGCATGATCCCAGCAAGGACGACTGCTAACGCTAAGCGTTTCATTGTAGGCTCCTCAGTCTTGGGTATCCTATCCCTCTTATACAGTCAGACTTGTTAATTTGCTAAGTGTCAGTATCAAGCCGGTAAGAGTCATTCAGCAAGCCACGGGAGAATCCTCTTAATGACCTAACTGGTTAATGAGATTTAATTGTTCAATAATAAGGACGTATTTTCAATACGCTTAGTTACGTAGATTGAAAGGCTGTTACGGCTTTGATGGAATGACAGTGGATCATTGGCTTCACCTTGATTACCGGGAGGCCGGAAGCTTGGCGTCGGGGTTATTCTATCGGGCTGTTGAGTTCGGCAAGTTTACCTTTACGTGCTGAGGCTCATGGTGTACGTTAAACCGATTATTTTTTTGGGAGTGATGATTATGAAACAAGCCGTCGTTTTATTTATGTTGTTGTTACCGCTGTCTGCTTTTGCCGAAAATATGGGCGGCATGAGCGAGGAACAGA
>JBAQYH010000931.1:0-1571 GCA_049299935.1 Methylobacter sp.
AAACGCACCTTGGAAGGCGCGTCATTGCTGTGTCCATCGGACGTAGCGTCCGCCATGGACGGTTAACGCCCCTTTTCACCCACTCGGCCATGCTCCGGGTTTTTCGTTTCTGCTGATCGTGGCGGCGCTGGCGTTTTGGTTGTGATGACACTGATTAAAAATTAGGCAGCATCATTTTTTTTGGGGTAACTTTACGGGGTAACTCTAAAACATGAAAAACGTATAACGCCTATTCATGCGGATTCCAGCCTGTTATTCGGTGGCACCTATCCAATAGACATTCCAAAGCAGTCCAGTAAAGGCCGGCAAACCCAATAAATACAAGGTTCCCGGTCTTTTTTACGTCCGCACCAGTCCAATCCAATCCGTTGGGCGCGCTTTATCCCGGCAAAGCCGGATCATCAAGAGTGAACAACCTCAATCGGCGCAGGTTCGAATCTGCGGATGCGCAACAGCACCTCCGCCAGGGCGTCCCGTGTTTTCGCCGTATCGTAATCAGTCTGCAAGCCAACCCAGAAACCATCGTTCATGCCGAAAAAGCGCGACAAACGCAAACCCGTATCGACGGTAATGGCGCGTTTACCCGCCACGATCTCGCCGATACGCCGTTGCGGTACACCGATTTCCTTCGCCAGCCGATACTGGGTAATTCCCATCGGTTTCAGAAACTCCTCCAGCAGGATTTCGCCGGGAGTCGGATACGGAATATCACGCGGCATGGTCACTCTCCTTCAATGGTAATCGACAATTTCAACAGTCAGCGCATTGCCGTTCTCGAAGACAAAACACACACGCCACTGGTCGTTGATGCGGATGCCATGTTGCCCCGCTCGATTGCCGCTCAACGCTTCCAGGCGGTTGCCGGGCGGAACGCGCAATTCTTCCACCCGAACCGCCCAGTTAAGCACCGCCAGCTTGCGTAGCGCAACGGACTGGATGTTTACGAAACGCGCTACACGCCGACCATTGAAAAGCGCTCCGATATCTGCGCAGATAAAGTTCAATATCATCACGGAATACTAACGCATCGCGTTAGCGTTGTCGAGCAGTTAAGGAGCGAGTAGTTAAGCTAGCAGTTAATGGGGCTGCCCCCCTTATTTTCTTATTTTCGAGCCGGCACTTGGCCCGCACGCCCTCAACCCGGCTTTTGTTGGTCGCCGACGCCGATCACCTCGTTCAGGTAATGTTCGAGATTGCGCTGCGGGTGTGCCGGATAGCGTTCCGGCAACAGCAGGATGCTCTGGATACGGTCAAAGCGGAAGTTGCGGTAGGCGTCGCGCTTTTCGCACCAGGCCAGCAGCGTCCAGCGGTCGCCCCAGCCCACCATGCCGAACGGCCATAAGGTGCGCGTGGATTCCTGTCCGTTCATATCACGATACGCGATAGCCACTTTCTGACGCCCCTCGCAGGCTTTGCGCAGCAGGCGGTGGGTATGGCTTACGCTCGATTCATACACCGGGATGCGGTAGGGCAGGCGCGAAACCCCGATCAACATTTCCGGCGTGAGCACGGCGAGTATCTTGGTTTCCGCCTGTCTCGCGGCCAGCGCCAGATCCGGGTCGGTCCATGCC
>JBAQYH010000932.1:0-4575 GCA_049299935.1 Methylobacter sp.
GCTATAAGGAGCCCGTTTCTTTCGTCTTTTGGCCTTCGTTTTCCGCTATAAATACAAATAAACTTGAAACATCCTGTGTTTCTTAGTAAAATTCCGTTTTTTATATTTAAGCCTTTAACAGTAAGCCTAAGCAACGATGAAAACATTTAGTGCAAAGCCAGCAGAAGTTAAGCGTGATTGGTACGTGGTCGATGCAGAAGGAAAGACGCTTGGTCGTCTTGCTTCTGAAATTGCGCTTCGTCTTCGCGGTAAACATAAACCAGAATACACACCGCATGTTGATACCGGTGATTACATTATTGTTGTAAATGCAGAGAAAATAGGCGTTACCGGCAATAAAGAAAAAGATAAATTGTATCAACATCATACAGGTTATATCGGCAATCTTAAGACCGTTAGCCTGGGTAAATTGAGAAACACTTTCCCTGATCGTATTCTTACTACAGCAGTTAAAGGAATGTTACCTAACAATCCGCTGGGTCGTGCAATGTTCAAGAAATTGAAAGTCTATGCAGGTCCTGAACACGATCATCAGGCTCAACAGCCACAAGTATTAGAATTATAAGCGGGTAGATCATGGTAGCAGCAGCTCAGTACTACGGAACAGGTCGTCGTAAATGTGCAATAGCACGCGTTTACGCAACGAAAGGTACCGGAAAAATCACCATTAACACAAAAACTATCGAAGAATATTTCGGTCGTAAAACCGACCAGATGGTTTCTCGCCAGCCGCTGGGTTGTGTTGATATGGAAGGCAAGTTCGACATTAATGTCATCGTCAAAGGCGGCGGTCCGTCTGGTCAAGCCGGCGCCATTCGCCACGGTTTGACGCGTGCGTTGATGGCATACGATGAAGCCTTACGTCCAGCGCTTAGAAAAGCCGGTTTCGTAACTCGCGATTCGCGTATTGTAGAACGTAAAAAAGTGGGTTTGCACAAAGCCAGAAAACGTCCACAGTACTCGAAACGTTAATCGATTACTTTATGCGATAATTTGCGTTACGCATATGGAAATAAAGAAGGCTGCATCCGTAAGGTTGTGGCCTTTTTTTATGGATATTAAAAGGAGATGAGTCTGTGAAAATTTCGATTGTTGTGCCTGTTCATAATGAAGCCGACAATATTATCTCGTTGATTGACGAGATCGTTACGGCAATGAACGCTGCGGAAGCCTATGAAATTATCTATGTTGATGACGGCAGTAATGACGATACAGCGCCGGTTTTAAAGAAGGCGCAGCAACAGGTCAACGCGCTGAGAGTGATTCGGCATCAGCAAAGCTGCGGCCAAAGCGCCGCCATTTATACCGGCGTAAAGGCAGCAAACTACCCTTGTATCGCAACGCTGGATGGCGACGGACAAAACGATCCTGCCGATATTCCCCGCTTGTACGAGGTATTGATGCAGCAACGGGAAACCAGCCGCAATTTATGGATGGTAGCCGGGTGGAGAAACAAACGTCACGATTCCGCTTGGCGGCTGTTTTCGTCGAAAGTCGCCAATGCCGTTCGTTCCCGGTTGTTGGGCGATAATACGCCGGATACCGGATGCGGTTTAAAGGTATTTTTAAGGGATGAGTTTCTGGGCTTGCCGTATTTTGATCATATGCATCGTTTTCTGCCGGCGCTGATCTTAAGAGCGGGCGGGCGGGTTATTTCCGAGCCGGTTAATCACAGGGCCAGAGCGCATGGCTATTCCAAATACGGTACCTTAGACCGGCTGTGGGTCGGGATTACCGATATATTAGGCGTGATATGGTTGCAAAAACGGGCAAAATTGACGGAGGCAAAAGAAATTGAACGTGGATAAAGAGACTATTTGGCTGATTATCGGCTTTGTAGGACAGGCGTTATTTTCAGCACGGTTTATCGTGCAATGGATTAAGAGCGAACGCGAGAAAAAAAGCGTGTTCCCTATCGCTTTTTGGTATTTCAGCATCGGCGGCGGCGTTACCCTGCTGGCTTATGCGATTTACCGGCAAGACCCGGTTTTTATCTTAGGGCAATTTACCGGTTTGTTTATTTATCTTCGGAACCTGTATTTTGTGGTTCATGAGCGTAAAAATTTAGGCCTCGAATAGCGCCATGCCTCAATCGTTGCCTGCCAGGCTTTGGATTTTCCTTCTTTGGGGCGTTTTAACGGCCGCCAGTCTTTATGTTCGGCCATTATTTCCGGTCGACGAGACCCGGTATGCCGCCGTCGCATGGGAAATGTGGCTTAGAAATGATTTCCTCGTCCCCTACCTGAACGGGGAGACTTACAGCCACAAGCCCCCGTTGTTATTCTGGTTGATGCAGCTGAGTTGGTGGCTGTTTGGCGTTAACGATTGGTCGCTGCGTTTGATTTCACCGTTTTTTTCCCTGGCGACCGTGTATTTATCCGGCGCGGTAGCCGGCGCTTTATGGCCGGAACGCCAACGGGTTGAAGCGCTGACGCCTTTGCTGCTGCTGGGGTCGTTTTTCTGGATGATTTACAGCACCTTGACCATGTTCGACATGATGCTGGCGTTTTTTGCATTATTGGGCATTTACAGCGTGTTAAAACTCGTCGATTCGGGCTTGTCTTCAAAATACTGGATGCTGTTGGGAATAGCCATTGGCGGCGGAGTTCTCAGCAAAGGCCCGGTGATCCTGCTGCATATTCTACCTGCCGCGTTGCTGGCTCCCTGGTGGCTGGGGCAAAAAACGGCCGGTTTTCGCTGGAAGCATTGGTATTTGGGGCTGATTGCCGCCGTTTTAATCGGCGCCGTCATCGCGTTGTGCTGGGCAATACCGGCCGGGATAGCCGGCGGCGAGACCTATAGAAAGGCGATTTTCCTGGGGCAGACCAGCGGGCGATTGGTTGAGTCTTTTGCTCATCGGTTGCCGTGGTGGTGGTATCTGGAGATTTTGCCGTTATTGGTGTTGCCGTGGCTGCTTTGGAAGCCTTTGTGGGGCGGATTATTGAAGCTCACACACCAGGATTCGGGCATCCGTTTTTGTATAGCGTGGGCGGTACCTGTTTTTATCGCGTTTTCGCTAATCAGCGGTAAGCGCTTTCATTACCTGCTGCCGTTGGTTCCGGCGTTGGCCTTGATACTGGCACGGGCCATTGATGAAGTCACTGAGCCTGAGCGATGGGAGCGGGCGCACATCGTTGTCATGGCGGTTTTCGGATTACTGGGTGCGGTATTAATGTTGCTGCCCCGGTTAAATGAACTTTATCAGTGGCGGGCCGAGTTATCGTTAATATCGCCCATGTGGGGAAGCCTGCTGCTCATCAGTACGGTGATTTTCGGGATAATCAAGGCTAAGGGCGCGCAGGATTCGGTACTCTATGTCTGCGCCGCCTCGGTGATTGCATTAACAACAATTTCGGGCGGTTTTTTTGAAATTAAAGCCGATCGCTACGACACTAAACCCGCCGCCCAAACAATAGCCGCTTTAATGGATGAAAACAGGGACATTGCTTTTTACGGCAGCAAGTATCATGGTCAATATCATTTTGCCGGGCGTCTTAAGCAGCCAATCGCCGTCATCTCAAGCTTCGACGACTTGACCGATTGGGCGGCGCATCACCAGACCGGTTACATCATATCGGCATATGAGGATGAAGAAGCATTGTCCCCGTCATTAGCCGGTTACCATTTTCCATTTAAAGGCCAGATGATAGGCTTGTTTTCCAGCCGGGTGCTGCTTGCGAACCCGGCCATCAATGCTGTTTTGAGGCCGTAGCTTCCAAAGTACGGGGTGGCAAGCAAATCGTTGCATTCTGCTTTCAGCGCGTGCGCAGCCGCTGTGGTGAGCCACGCCGAATAGATAGTTAGTGCGCCAATTTATTGGTTTGAACCCGGATGGTTGGGCTGCCGGGTTTCCGGCAGCCCAAGCTCTTCAGTGTTTAAATGGGAATATCATCAACGCCGTCGGCTGCGGTATCGATGGCATCGTGAGCGCTATTGCCCACCCCCGGTACTATCGAGACAACCGCTCCGCCTAAGCGCATGGGCACGGAAGCAACTTTTGTCAGGACGCACCCTTGCAGAATGCAGGCGGCAACTAATAAAAATACAATTTTTAACTTCATTTTTAACCTCTTTCGGCAAATATTTAGCAGTCATAATTGACAATGCCGACCGTACAATAAACTAATGGCTTATCAATTGCCATGAGCAATGTTTTTTAGCGATTAACTCGTTGCACTTGGTTAGCAATGCCGAGTTAATTGAGGCAGAAGAATAGTATCGGTATGCAGTCCAAGCTTGGCGCTGGTGAAAATATTATCCAAATCAGGTTAAAATCATTATTCACCACGAAGACACGAAGACACGAAGAACACGAAGAACACGAAGAACACGAAGAACACGAAGAAAAATATCTATTTAACTGATGTTACGCACGGATGGTGTTCGTCCCGTATGCCGCGCCGAGCACCGGAGCTTTTGCCGAGAACAGCCCGTGAGGGGTGCGGCAGGGATGCCACACGTCAGCAGAGGGGCAGGAGCCCCTTCTGCTGACCCTCGGCAAAAGCGAGGAGCACAGGATAAAAGCGGCAACCGGGCCGCCTTTTCTTTGGTTACTTTCTTTTGGCGGAGCAAAAG
>JBAQYH010000933.1:0-2552 GCA_049299935.1 Methylobacter sp.
ATTTTGCTCATCAGCATGACATCTCTGTGTGCCTGCAATCCAAAGGCCCGGACACCATCGTGCCGCTGGACGGCGAGCCGGAAGTGATACCGACTTACGCGCTGCCGGACCAGGGCTTGGAGTTTAAATTCAAACCCGCGATGTTTACCCAGGTTAATTATGAAATTAACAAGCAAATGATCAACCGGGTGCTGGAGACTTTGGCCTTGAATAAAAACGATTCGGTGCTGGATTTGTTTTGCGGACTGGGCAACTTTACCCTGCCGATGGCAAAATTTGCCGGTCGCGTGGTCGGCGTGGAAGGCGACCAACCCTTGGTCAATCACGCCAAGGAAAATGCCCGCCATAACGGCATCGAAAACGTCGAGTTTTATGCGGCCGATTTAAGCAAGGATATTAGCGACCAGCCTTGGGCCAACCGGAAATACAACAAAATCATGCTCGACCCGTCCAGGGCCGGTGCGTCCGAGGTCTTGCATCATTTTAAAAAATGGCAGCCCGAGCAGATTGTTTATGTGTCCTGCAATCCGTCAACACTCGCCCGCGATGCGGGAATTCTGGTGAATGAACTGGGCTATAAGCTGGTTAAAGCCGGGGTGATGGATATGTTTCCGCAGACCGGGCATGTGGAGTCGATGGCTTTGTTTGAGAAATAGGCTGATTATTCACCCGCAAATTGATACGGATGCACACGGATGAGTTGGCATGTAGCCGGCAGGGATGGGGGTCAAGCTAAAAAATATCACTACGAAGGTACGAAGAACACGAAGTTTTATTTCTTCGTGCCTTCGCGGTAAATAAAAAACTTGGTTTGTTCCATCTGACGGGTTAAGGAGTTGCATAGTTCCCACGCCGGAGCGCACTGCCAGTAAGTTAAGAAAAAAGCTTCCTCTCCTGCTGGATTTTGATGTGTGATGGGTATGCATGAATTTAAGTCTGTTGAGTTTTGATTGGGATGGGGTTTGGGTGCTGAATGAGAAATAATCGGACAGGCGGGAATTATCTGGATATTTGTATCGCCAACCAGCAACTGACGGTTTACTCGGATGGAAATTCGGTGCAGTGTTATCCCGTTTCCACCGCCAAAAAAGGTGCCGGCGAACTGATGGGCAGTGAATGCACACCTACCGGCTGGCATAAGATCAGGGCCAAGATTGGTGCGGGTCAGCCGTTAAACTCGGTTTTTGTCGGCAGACGCGCCACCGGTGAAATATACAGCGTTGAGCTGGGCGAGCGGCATCCGCAACGCGACTGGATATTGACCCGAATTCTGTGGCTGGGCGGCCTGGAGCCGGGCAAAAACCGTTACGGCAGCGTCGATAGCACTTGGCGATATATTTATATTCACGGCTGTCCCGATCAGCTAATGAACGGCAGTCCTGAATCGCACGGCTGTATTCGGATGAAGAACGCCGATGTGTTGGATTTGTTTAATAGGATTGAAGTCGGGGTTAAGGTTTTTATTCATGAGTAATGGTTTTTTTGTAAGCGCGAAGTATTGTTATCGAGGTAGGTTTTATCCTGTATTAGGCGCAGGGCGTGCCGTGGTGGTTAAGGCGCGCACGGCACGCCCTACGGGGCAGCGGTATTTCGTAAAGGGTCTGGCATGACGCGTATCGTTCTAGGTATAGAATACGACGGCAGCGGTTTTTCAGGCTGGCAGTGGCAAACCCAGCAACGCAATGTCCAGCAGGTGCTGGAACAGGCCTTGTCGAAAGTCGCCAACCACCCCGTTACCGTTCAATGCGCCGGAAGAACCGATACCGGCGTGCATGCGCTTGAGCAGGTCGTGCATTTTGACGCAAAAGTAGAGCGCGAGCTGCATACCTGGGTGCTGGGCGGCAACAGCAATCTGCCTGACGATGTCAGGATCACCTGGGTAAAACCGGCGGTGGGCGATTTCCACGCCAGGTATAGCGCCATTGCCCGTTTTTACCGCTACGTGATTCTCAACCGGCCTATCAAATCGGCGTTATTACGCAACCAGGTAACCTGGCATCACAACCCGCTGGATGCCGATAAGATGCACCAAGCTGCGCAACACCTGATCGGCAAGCATGATTTTTCCACGTTCAGGGCGCAGGGTTGCCAGTCCAAAAGTCCTTGCCGGGAGATGTATTTCATTGATGTGTATCGGGACGGCGATAAAGTCATCATTGATATTTCCGCCAATGCTTTTTTGCATCATATGGTCAGGAATATTGCCGGGGTGTTGATCGACATAGGGGCCGGCAAGCAGGAGGTGAACTGGACGCAGGAGTTGCTTGAGTTTAAAAGCCGCAAGCTGGGCGGCGTTACTGCGCCTCCTTACGGCTTGTATTTGGGGGCGGTTTATTATCCCGAGCATTACGGGATTCCCAAACATCCGGTGTTTGATAAATTACCGGTTGATGCCAAGCGGCATGATTGAGCTAAAAAAGGGCGAAGGGCGCATATAGTGCTCGTAACGTCTGGCGCGAGTGGTTTAATTATTTTCGCCTTTCGCCTTTCGCCTTTCGCCTTTCGCCTTTTGTCCTTTGCCGCTCTTTCATACTTTTCGTGCCGCTTAGAGG
>JBAQYH010000934.1:0-2357 GCA_049299935.1 Methylobacter sp.
GAAATTGTTTCCCAAATTGCCGGCGCCAGCGCCGAGCAGACGGCGGGTATCGATCAGGTCAATCAGGCGGTTGCTCAAATGGATGACATTACCCAGCAAAATGCGGCATTGGCGGGACAAGCGGCAGCGGGCAGTATTGCTATGAGGGAGCAGTCTACCAACATGACCCGGCTGCTGAGTTTCTTTAAAGTCGGTTCGAAGGGGGCATCGCATTCCGTTAAAACAATCGAACGCAGCAAGCCGCCGGCAGCTCCCGTAGCGGCGCCAAAACGTGTTGTGCCGGCTTCCACCAGTAAGTCAAGACACGATGACAGCGAGTGGGAAGAGTTTTGATCTGCGGCTGATTGAAATCGCCGTTTTATGATGATCGAGAGGATAAATGTGACCAAGATCAAGCAACTGGAAGGCGAACTGAACCAAAAAATAAATGAACTGAATGAAAGTTTGAATACCCAATATTTGTTGTATGAAACACTGAAAAACAACACTAAAACGCTGGGCGAGATTGAAAGCCTGCTTAAGATCGTAGAAACCAAATTGAAATATTCGAACGATTATATTCAGAGCCTGAAGCGGGAAAACAGTAGCCTTAAGTTGTCATGCGATGTATGGATGAAGCAGGCCATAAAGCTTGAGTTTCAGGTTTTAAGCGCTCGCGATGCGACAAAAAAAAAAAAATAGTTGCAATAAAAATAAATGAACTGAATGGAATAAAAAAATGACTGCATACGCAATCCACAAATCTAACCTCGCCGCCGTGGTGTTGCATGAGAAGGAATTCGCACTGTTTCGCGACCTGATCTACAGCATCGCCGGCATCAGCATGTCGCCCGCGAAGAAGCCGCTGGTGACCAGCCGCTTGGCGAAGCGTCTCAAACACCACGGGTTGTCGAGCTACGGCGAGTATTTCCAGCTGATTACCGCAGCCAACGGTCAAGCGGAACTGCAAATGGCGGTGGATTTGCTGACCACCAACGAGACGCACTTTTTCCGCGAACCCAAGCATTTCGATTTTCTCCGTCAACGTATTTTGCCTGAGCGGAAACCCGGCAGGCCCTTGCGCATCTGGAGCGCCGCCTGTTCCAGCGGCGAGGAGCCCTACAGCATTGCGATGCTGCTGGATGAAGGACTGGGTAGTGCGCCGTGGGAAATCGTTGCCTCCGATCTCAGTACGCGGGTGCTGGAGAAGGCGCGCAACGGCCTTTATCCTATGGAGCGCATGCCGGAAATTCCCCGGCATTATTTGTCGAACTACTGTCTCAAAGGCACCGGCAGCCAGGAGGGTACATTACTGATCGAGCGCAAGCTGCGCGAGCGGGTACAGTTCATGCAGCATAACCTGACCGAAGCGCCGCCGAAACTGGGCGAGTTCGATGCGATATTCCTGCGCAATGTGATGATCTATTTCGATCAGGAAACCAAGCGCCAGGTTGTCAAACGCCTGCTGTCGCTGCTGAGCCCCGGAGGACATTTTTTTGTCGGCCACTCCGAGACGCTGAACGGCATAACCGACGAGCTACGGCTGGTGCAGCCCGCCGTTTACCGTAAGCCTTGACATGATAAGACCTTTACATCCTGTAGAGATATTTCTTCAGCCCGGCGATCATTATTTCGCCGACCGGGACACCCGTATCCGCACGGTGCTGGGTTCATGCGTTTCGATGACTTTTTGGCATCCGCAACTGCTGGTAGGGGGGATGTGCCACTACATGCTGCCTGAGCGCGGCAGCGAACGCCGGGAAGGCGATTGGCCTGCCCCGGACGGGCGTTATGCCGACGAGGCGGTTTCCCTGATGCTGAAGAAAATGTCTGTCGCCGGCGCTTCCCATAAGGAATATCAGGTCAAGTTATTCGGCGGCGGCAATATGTTTCCCGAAACGAATAAAAAGATGAATACGATGTCCCAGGTCGGCAGCCGGAATGTACAGGCCGCGCGGCGGCTTGCAAAACACTACGGTTTTACCTGCGTGGCCGAGCACTTGGGCGACATCGGGCATCGCAACGTGATTTTTGAAGTGTGGAGCGGAGAAGTTTGGGTTAAGCACAGTAGTGTGCTGTCCATAACCGAGCATGACCCCATGAACAGGAGGTTGGGGTGACGCAGATTAAGGTACTGATCGTGGACGATTCCGCCGTGGTACGGCAGGTATTGACCGCAAATCTGTCGCAAGATCCGGGGATTAACGTGATCGGCGCCGCATCCGACCCGGTATTCGCGATGGCCAGAATGCAGAAGCAATGGCCCGACGTGATCGTGTTGGACGTGGAAATGCCGCGCATGGACGGCATCACGTTTTTGAAAAAGCTGATGGCCGAGCGGCCCACGCCGGTGGTGATCTGTTCCACGCTGACCGAAA
>JBAQYH010000935.1:0-3263 GCA_049299935.1 Methylobacter sp.
CACTGTGCTCGGCTTGAGTAGTGAAGAAATCGACAAGCGCTTTGATGACATCGTTGCTTTTGCCGACATTGGCGATTTTATCGAGCAGCCGGTAAAAACCTATTCCAGCGGGATGATGGTGCGCTTGGCATTTGCCGTCATTGCGCATGTGGATGCGGATATACTGGTGGTGGATGAGGCGCTAGCGGTAGGCGATGCGTTCTTTACCCAAAAATGCATGCGTTTTTTGCGCAATTTTATGAAAACTGGAACAGTGCTGTTTGTGAGTCATGATACTGGGGCGGTGGTTAATTTGTGCAGCGAGGCAGTTTTATTGGATCACGGTCAAATAAAAGCGGTAGGCAGCCCAAAGCAAGTCACTGAACAGTATCTTGAGACGCTTTATGAATCAAGCCAAGGTGAAGTTCAAATAGACAAAGCCGAATTCCCTGAAGCGGATGAGTGTAATACGGAGCCCGAATACAGGGATGCACGCGAAGCATTAATTAATGGATCCACTTTGCGCAACGATATCGAAGTATTCAAATTTGAACCGGAAAACCCCGGTTTTGGTACCGATGCGGCAGTTATTTCGTCTGTAGTACTGCGCGGCAATGACGGCGCACCGTTATCCTGGGTGGTCGGCGGCGAGGATGTTATTCTTGAGATTCGATGTAAAGCTCATGAGCAGATACTTAGACCTATTGTCGGTTTCCAATTCAAGGATAGGCTGGGGCAAGTTGTTTTCGCCGATAATACTTATCTTAGCTATCAGTTCAACTCTCCTGCTGCTGATGCGGGGAACGAATTAATCGCAAAGTTTGAGTTCCGTTTACCCATATTGCCAACCGGTGATTACAGTGTAGCAGTGGCTTTGGCTGAAGGAACACAAGAAAACCATGTCCAGCACCATTGGATTCACGAGGCGTTAATTGTAAGAGTCCATGCGAGTTCAGTTTGTTTTGGTCTCGTAGGGGTGCCGATGAAAAAAATTACCTTGGTGGCTCAATGATACAGCAATTCTCTGGGCCATGTCCTGTTTGTGGTGGGAGAGAGTTTTTAGCTGATTCAGTACTTTGGCCTGAACTCATAAATGCTTGGCAGTTGTCAGATGAGGAAGTTTCATACACCAATCGACAACAAGGGTTTCATTGCAAGCAGTGCTGTAATAATCTGCGTTCAATGGGTCTATCGTCAGCAATTCTTAGAGCATTTCGATTTCAAGGCACGTTAGATGAATTTTGCAAAGCATCTATTAAAGTAGATATTCTTGAGATAAATACTACTGGTAATTTGACTCCATTCTTCAAAAAGTACGCATTACATAAGTTAATCGAATACCCACAGTTTGACATGACAAATCTTGATATCGAATCGGAGAAATTCGATTTGGTAATCCATTCTGATACCTTGGAACACGTGCCATTCCCAGAAAGAGCGTTATCAGAATGTCGGCGTGTTCTTCGTCCTGGCGGGTTCTGTATTTTTACTGTCCCAATTATTGTTGGCCGTATGACACGTTCGCGCACAGGCTTGGCTCCAAGCTACCACGGTCAGTCAGGCGTTCCTGCGGACGATCAAGTTGTTTGCACGGAGTTTGGGGCGGACGTTTGGCAAACTGTTTTGAAAGCGGGCTTTAGTTCCTGCGAAATTTTTTCATTCGAATATCCGGCTGCGCTGGTATTAATCGCAAGAAAATAGGTTTTTTATGAAATTTACTGGTGAGCGCTATATTCCAGCCGAACAAGGCAGAATCCGCCTGGAGCATTATCATCGTTATGCGACAGCACTGGATGTAGTGAAGCAAAAGGATGTCCTGGATGTGGCATGCGGTGAAGGTTATGGTTCCTTTTTTATGGCTGGTGTCGCGCGTTCAGTTGTTGGGGTGGATATTTCAGATGAAGCCATTCAACATGCTTCGGCCACTTATACAAAATCTAATCTGGCGTTTCGCCAAGGCAGTGCGATTGCCCTTGATTTTGCTGAAGCCTCATTTGACGTTGTAGTTTCCTTCGAAACTATCGAACATTTAGCCGAGCAAGCGCAAATGCTTGCAGAGATCAAGCGCGTATTGCGCCCCGATGGATTGCTGGTGATTTCTTCTCCCAATCGCCCTGTCTACTCTGAAGAAAGCGGCGAACATAACGAATTTCATGTCAAAGAGCTTGATTTCAAAGAATTCGATGAACTGCTAAAAACGCAATTTCAGACTATTAAATATTTCGGTCAACGTCTGCTAATGGGGTCTGTAATACAACCACTTAAAGGAAGACGAGGTCAATTTCGTGCTTGGCATGATGACGGTAATGACTTGAAGCCAAATGCTGGGCAATTGGTAGATCCGGTTTACTTTGTGGCGGTCTGTGGCGCAAGTAATGTTGATTTGCCTAGTATAGACATGTCTGTTGTTTATCCAGATACGCTGGATTTGGTTAAACATTACGTGGGTTTTGCGAAGTGGGCGCAAACACTGGAGCAAAACGTGGAAGAGCGCGATGGACATATTGCTAATCTCACTCAAACGGTAATAGAACGTGATGGACAGGTTGCTAATCTCACTCAAACGGTAATAGAACGCGATGGACAGGTTGCTAATCTCAATCAAACGGTAATAAAACGTGATGGACAGATCGGCAATCTCAACCAAGCTTTGGCTGAAAGGGAGCGTAGAAGTACAGATCGTTTGGCTGCTCTAGCCGTTAAAATGGGGCAAGAAACATTCGAACGAGATGAAAAGATTGCCAGCCTTAAACAAACTATGACGGAACGTGATGGGCAGATCGCCAGACTTAATCAAGCAGTGGTGGTATGTGACGAGCAAATCGCTAGTCTCGGCCAAACGGTTATGGAACGTGACAGGCAGATCGCGAGCCTTGGGCAAACTGTGATGAAGTGTGAAAACAGGATACTGCTGTTTACTAGAGAAGCGGACGCTAAGAGATTGGACATGGAAAAAATAGAAAATGAATTGCGGAAATTTGATAGGCCGTCATATCTAATTAAGATTTTGCTAAGCCAATTGATTCGGCGAAGCCGTATGTTCAATCGCTCGCTAATTGAACGATTGGTTCCAAGTAGGAGAGCAAGAAGGATGCTTGTTGAACAAGCTGAATTGATAAATAGCGGTAACGTGTTTATCTCTTCATGGTATTTGGAACAAAACCCGGATGTTGCCGAAGCAGGTCTTAACCCGCTGGCTCATTACCTTAGTGAGGGTGCAGCCGAAGGGCGGAATCCTAACCCCTTGTTTGACAGCCGCTGGTATATGGAGCAGAACCCTGATG
>JBAQYH010000936.1:0-3017 GCA_049299935.1 Methylobacter sp.
TTAACGAAGTCTGAATCGCCCCCAGCGATAAACAAGGCCTTGCCGGTGAAAGGCGCTAAATGATCGGCATTGGGAAAGGCGGCAATATGAGGCGCCATCCGGTGAAAAATATCCAGATCAAGCCGCCAGCAATATTTGCCGTCTTTTAGGATGAGGTTTTGCAGCAAAAACTGGCGATAACTCAGCTCGGGTATGCGTGGCGCAAGCAGTGCTTCGGCCTGTTTGCGGTTGCTGAGTTCAGCCAGCGGCAGTTCTTTTAGCGCCAGGACGGTGTTGTCGAAACTGTGTTTGTAGCTGATCGGAGCAATATCGGCCACAATCAGCTTATCCACCCGCTCCGGCGATGTCAGCGCAAACCACATGGCCACTTTGCCGCCCATACTGTGCCCCAGCAAGCCGACTGTTTCCAATCCGCGCTCATCAATAAATCGCAGCAAATCCGCGGTCATGGAAGGATAATCCATTAACGGATGATGCGGCGATGTCCCGTGATTGCGCATGTCCGGCACATAAACATGAAACCGGCCGGCCAGTCTCTGGGCTATTTGCCGCCAGTTACGCGAGGAGGCAAAAAAACCATGCAGGATAATCAGCGGGCGATTAGCCGGGTCGCCGAATTCCTCAAAAAACAGTTCAACCGTTTCCATCAGGCGAAAACGAATAATGCGCCCATCAGACCGCCGAAAATGCCGCCCCAAACCACCAGCCAACCCAGATGCTGACGAATGATGGCCTGAACCATTTCCTTGACCAGTTGCGGAGTTAATTCACTGAGGCGCTTATCGATGACCGATTCAATTTTTCCGACAATATCGCCGGCGATTTTGTGCGCATCCAGGCCGTGCTTTAATGCGGCTTTAAACCGGTCGGACTCGACCATTTCGGTCAGGGTGACTTTCATCTTTTCGGTAAACGGTTCTTTTAACGGAGCCAGCGCCTCTTCGCCACCCATCATCATTAACATGCCGCCAAAAGAAGAACCCATAATCGACGACACCAGCCCCTCGTAAACCTTGTCATAATCGACCGCATTCAACAAAGGTTCCAAGTTCAGCAGGTTTTTGCCTTGCTGCTCTTCGGTTTCAATGAACTGTTCGATGTTGTTTGCGGTAAAAAACTGCTCCATCATCAGTTGCTTGATCGACAGTTTAAACTCTTCAAACCGGGCCGGAATAACGCCTGAACCGTATAAATAAGGCACTTTCTCAAACAGCATGTAAATTGCCAGCCAATTGGTAATAGCCCCGGATAGGGCAAAAAAGCCGATGGATTTAATGAATTGTATAGAGCTCGCATAGCCGATAATAATGATCACAACCGCAATAAAATTGGTCATGAAGCTTTTGTTTAATAATGGTTCGTTCATCGTTTCTTAATCAATAAATCAGTAATAGTGCCTTCGATCATTTCAGCCGAAAAGCCCAGGGTTTCTGCCAGCGTTGGGTGCGCGTGTACCGTTAATGCCAAATCTTCAATGCTGGCCCCCATTTCCAAGGCTAAGACGGCTTCTGCAATCAATTCCCCGGCATTGGTGCCGACGATGCCTGCACCGAGAATACGGCCGGATTGCTTATCGGAAAGCAGTTTGGTCACGCCTTCCTTGCGCCCGATGCTCAATGAGCGGCCGCTTGCCGCCCATGGAAAAGCGGCTTTTTCATAAGCGATGCCTTGCGCTTTGGCGGCATTCTCAGTCAAGCCCATCCAGGCGATTTCAGGATCAGTGTATGCCACCGAAGGGATGGTCAATGCCCGCCATTCGGTCGCCATTCCGGCACAAGCTTCGGCGGCTATTTTACCTTCATGCGCTGCTTTGTGCGCCAGCATCGGATTGCCGACCACATCGCCAATAGCGAAGATATGTTTCACGTTGCTGCGCTGTTGTTGATCGACGCTGATGAATCCGCGCTCATCGACATTAACCCCGGCTTTGCCGGCATCGATTAAATGGCCGTTCGGGCGTCTGCCTACGGCGACCAGCACTTTGTCGAACATATCGGATTCAGGTGCGTTTTTGCCACCGAAACTCACTTTCAAGCCTTCCGGTAACGCTTCAATATTTTTTACTTGGGTTTCCAGGAAAATGTTGTCGTATTGTTTTTTAATCCGTTGCATTAACGGCCTGACCAGATCCTTGTCGCAACCGGGGATAATCTGATCCTGCATTTCAACGAGGGTGATCTTGCTGCCCAGCGCGTTATACACGGTCGCCATTTCCAGGCCGATAATGCCGCAACCGATAATCAACAGTTTTTCCGGGATGCTTTCAAGATTGAGCGCATCGGTGGAGTCCATCAACCGGGGATCGTCATTCGGAAATGACGGTATTTTTACCGGCTGGGAGCCGACCGCGATAATGGCCTGTTTAAACGCTATGGTCTGGGTATCGTCGCCGTCTTCAACCAGCAGCTGCGTATCGGAAACAAAGCGCCCGACGCCTTTAACAACCGTGACATTGCGCTGTTTTGCCAACGTCGCCAAGCCCGTAGTTAACTGGGAACTGATGGTATTTTTCCAACTGCGCAGTTTTTCCAGGTCAACATCGGGCTCGGCAAAACTGATCCCGGCCGGGTTGATTTCCTTGGCTTCATTCAGCACCGAAGCCACATGCAACAGGGTTTTTGACGGAATGCAGCCGACGTTTAAACAAACCCCGCCCAAAACCGGATAGCGCTCGACCAACGTGACTTGTTTACCTAAATCGGCTGCACGAAACGCCGCTGTATAACCGCCAGGGCCACCGCCCAACACCAGAACTTCTGTTTTCAATTATGCACCTTCAATTTAGAGTGATGAGAATTTATCGGTATCTTTAATAATGGAACACGGATGACACAGATTAAACGGATTGGAATGGATTTTTATCAGTGTTGACGCCTACTCCGTATCGTCTCGAGGCACCTGCTTTGGGCAGCTGTGTCCTATATTTTCTAACGTAGTTTTTTGATGCTGACAAATTTGTTTTCAGGCGTTAATTCCATTTCAAAATAACCGTCGATGCCTTGCTTGGTCAAAAAGGA
>JBAQYH010000937.1:0-5753 GCA_049299935.1 Methylobacter sp.
GTTCGGTAAACCGCGAAGAGATTGAACCCAGCATAAACACGCCGCTGCTGATCGCGCTGCACAGCAGCAGGCCGAAGCTCCATTTGAGCACGTGACACCGGTACACCATCGAGTTGAGTTCCTTTTCCAGCTTTTCCGCTTTGTTGCTGGTTTTCAGCTCGGTGTAGATGTCTCTGACCCGGCCGATGGCATGGGTATAACGGGCGTTCAGGGTCAGTACAAAAATCCCGATGCTGGAAAACAGAACCAGGGAGCCGGTTACCAGCTCAACAATGCCGTCTAGCCTGGACAGCATTAACCCTCCTGACCGTCAATTCTGGCACTGGTTAATATCGGTCCGTAAACAAAGACGAATAAGGAGAACGCCGCCAGCCAGGATAGTGTCGAGATATAGATTAAAGTTTCGTACCAGCCCGGCATCGCTATCGGCAATAAAACCCGGAACAAGGCGGCGACGTTAATCAATACAAACGCGATGGCTATTGCATTGGAAGCCTTCAGTGCCCGGCCTGTGTGGCCTAGCGATACTCTCGACATCATGCCCAGCGTTAACACGCCGATACCGCCCAAGGTAAAAGCATGCAGCGCCAACGACGGCAGCACTACGGCATAGGCCGATAATGCGGTCAGTATAAAGCCCAGGATCACCCAGCCGTAACCGGTATAAAGCACCCATAGCAACGGTACGTAGATGACGCGTTGCACATACCAGCCGGATAGTCTGGCGGCATTAACGGCAACCGCAGCAATCGCCGCCAGGGCCAGCAAGGTTCCTGAAATGCCGAATAGTTGCAGCGCAAATACGATGACGGCTGACGCGACCGATGCGTTATCCAGCAGCGGGTTTCTGATGATCAGCGTTCCCGGTATGCCGCGTTCGGTGAAAAAAGGAAATACGCGTCCGGCAATGATCAGGATCAGGATGATGATCGTCGCAATGATTAGCTGGATTCCGGTTGCTGCGGAGTTAGGCTGCAAGCCCAGCATTTGTGCATGGATCAAGCCGTTACCGACAGCCAACAGCAGCAACAGCCCGATAAAAAATAGGTTCCGGTACTGCTTGGCCTCAATGATCGGCTTGCTGACCTGATAAGCCAGGACGGGCAGGAATGAAAAATCCACCAGCGCAATCAACGCGTCAGGCTATAAACCTGCATAAAAGGGCAGGATGCGGCCATAAAGCCATAGCAAGCATAAGTTTGCCAAGGGGTCGCCGGTCAAAGTCTGCTTGCCGGTCCAGTTCTTAACCGCCGTCAATAAAAAACCGGCAATGACGGCTACGGCATAGCCCAGCAGCATTTCGTGCGCATGCCAGTAGCTGTCGGGAAAATAGTGTTCCGCCGTCAGCGTGCCGTTGAAGATGGCATTCCAGAAGACAATCAGGATCAGCGCCGCGAGGCCTGCCAACGCAAAAAAGGCTCTAAATCCCAGGGCAAAAAGTGGATAATCAAAAATAGGTTGTGATTTCATTGCAATGTTTTCCAGGCGGTTTGGCTTAGCGATCGAGAATGTTCGTAATTATACCCATTTCTCGCAACTATTCAGCTCTTCTAGATTCTTGATTAATTACCACGAAGACACGAAGGACACGAAGTTTATGTTTCTTCTTCGTGCTCTTCGTGTCTTCGTGGTGAATAAAAGATTTTTAATCACTTGTTTTCCAGTATTCCGCACTTAACCGATTTGATGCTGATTGTCACCTGTGGGCAATGAGAAGTTACTCATTTCTCTATTAAAAGAGCCTTCTGCGCTTTCATGATTTGTTTTATTTGATCCAGCACTTGCTGTTGCTGCTCCGAAGGCAGTTTGCCGAGTTCCTGTTCAAATTCGGCCAAGCTGTAGGGCGGCTCACCGCTTGCGTTGCCGGATAAACCAAGGCCGCAATCGCTAACGACGCGTTTAATAGGTTCGGCCGCATTGTCTAACGGCATTGCGGCGGACAGAACCGTGCGTATCATGGTGTTGACGCGAATAAAAATGGATTGCCCGGTCAACAGGTCATCGACGATGCGTTTGGCCTGTTCCTCGGTATAGCCTCTGCGTTTTGAATCCTTAAAGGTTTTCATTTGAAGCTTAACGGGAGGGTTTTTGTCGATTTGATATTCAAAATCAAAAGAGCGGCCTTGCGAGGCGATCAAGCTGTCGGCGTCAATGACCACTTGCAAGGCATTGTCCTTGCAGACGATTTCCAGCCGGATGTTGTCGTAAAGACCCCGAGGCGGCAGCGGCGACAATGCAAAGCTGTAAGTTCGATTGGTCAGCCGGTCGCTTTCTTGATGGTAGCTCCAGGTATTGCCGGCGAATACGTGGAAAGGACAAAAAATCAGCAGCGCCAAAATAAAGCGTTGGGCAGTTTTGCTGGATAGAGAGATTGCCGGAATGCGAGCAGGTTTCATTTTTTTGTTCCCATATCCAAGAGCGCCGAAAAGTCAGATTATTCCATTAGCTTGAAAAAGCTTTTGGGTGCGCCGCAGATCGGACAATCCCAACTGTCGGGAATATCCGCCCAGCGGGTTCCCGGTGCAATGCCGCTATCCGGGTCTCCTTTAGCTTCATCATAGATGTGCTCGCATTCCAAACAGTGGTATTTTTTAAAATCCGACATGGTCAGCCTTTACCGCGAGTGCGGGTTCTGGTGTTGATGCTGATAGGCGATTTGTCTTTAGAAATTTCCAGCGTTTCAAAACGCTTTTCAATAAAATCAATGATTAAATCCGCAATATCCTTGCCGCTGGCGGCTTCAATGCCTTGCAGTCCGGGAGATGAATTGACTTCCATAATCACCGGGCCGTGATTGGAACGCAGCATATCGACGCCGCATACATTCAGGCCCATGATTTTTGCGGCCCGCACGGCGGTAGAGCGCTCTTCAGGCGTTAAACGCACTAAAGCCGCTGATCCACCGCGGTGTAGATTCGAACGAAACTCGCCGGGTATCGCTTGGCGCTTCATCGCGGCAACGACTTTGCCTCCCACCACAAAGCAGCGAATGTCGCTGCCGCCGGCTTCCTTGATAAACTCCTGCACCATGATATTGGCTTTGAGTCCCATGAAAGCCTGAATAACACTTTCTGCGGCATTATGGGTTTCCGCCAAGACCACGCCGATGCCTTGCGTGCCTTCCAGCAGTTTAATCACCAGCGGAGCGCCGCCGACCTGGGCGATTAAATCTTCAATATCGTCAGGATTATTGGCAAAGCCGGTGACCGGCAGGCCGATGCCTTTTCTGGCAAGCAACTGGGTAGACCTTAATTTATCGCGAGACCGGGATATGGCTACCGACTCGTTCAAAGGAAAGACATTCATCATTTCAAACTGTCTTAAAACCGCAGTCCCGTAAAAAGTGACCGAAGCCCCAATCCGCGGGATAACGGCATCGAATCCCGTTAAGTCTTCGCCCCGATAATGAATGGATGGATTGTGCGAGGTAATATTCATATAGCAACGCAACACATCCAGAACCCGTACTTTGTGGCCTCTTGCTTCTGCGGCTTGAACCAGCCGAGAGGTTGAATACAGTTTTGGGTTACGGGACAAAATAGCAATTTTCATAAAGACTTCAAATTCTCGATTTAAACATTCAAGGTAAAAGCATATTTTGACACGAAATAAGCCGGGATGCTTTAGAAATGGGGGCTAGGGAGGATCAGGATATTAAAACCGCTTTAAAAACAGGGTAGTAATCGCCACTTTGGTCGACCGGGCAGGAGGCCGGTCATGTGCGGCGGGACGGTTCAACCGCAATGCCCTTGGTATTCAGGCAGCCATGCAGGAACAAGCCGATGGTCTGTCGCGCCCAAACATCGATTTCCGCTTCATCGGGCGTCGGTTCCAAACCGAGCTGTAGCTTCAGTATGCGTTCGCTGCGCAATCCGCTCAGGAATTGTTCGGCGAGAAAATGCGGATCTACTTCGGCGAAATACCCTGTTTGCTGCTGCCGGGCGAAAAACTGCGCGAGATGATCCAGGGTGCGCTGCGGCCCTTGTTCATAGAATTGTGTGGCGAGATCGGGAAAGCGCGGCGATTCGCCAATCAGTATGGCGCGTATGCGCACCACGTCCGGCCGGGTGATGCGGAACAGGAACTGCCTGGCAAAAGCGACCAGCGCTTCCTCTGGAGAAGCTTCCAAAACGTGTTCCTCCGACAGACTGGTGACGAATTGGTCGCTGCAACGTCTTATCACCGCGCCGAAGAGTCCAGCCTTGCCGCCGAACTGGCTATAGATGGTTCGCATCGACACGCGGGCATCACGGGCGATGGTTTCCAGGCTGAGGTTGTCGTAACCGTATTCAAGGAAAAGGTTAAAGGCGGTGTCCAGTAATCGATCGCGGCTTAGGAGTTCTTCTCCTTTGCGAGGTCGTCCGCATTTAATCATGGTGTAGCGCTCACAAAATTAATTGACTAAAACTGGCATCATACCTTAGATTAAATGATAATATGTCTTACCATTAAAGTGCAGGGTGTAAAAAGGATGAAAATAGAAACACAGATGTTGGTTGTCATCCATCGTTTAAGTTCACCTTGGGGGGCAAGGCGGCGCACGCGAAACGGCCTGCTGGCTGCCGTCGCCCTGATGGCGTTGATCGGCTGCGGAAGCCATGACGATTCGAAGCCTCAGCCGGCGCAGGGGCCGTTAGCCAATGTCAAGATCGCCCAGCCCCTGTCGCAGGAAGTTACCGAATGGGACGAATACACCGGGCGTATCGAAGCGGTGAACTCGGTCGACGTGCGCGCACGGGTGAGCGGCTATCTGGACAAAGTTAATTTCAAGGCCGGCGACAAGGTACGTAAAGGCGATCTGCTCTTCCTGATCGATCCGAAGCCGTTTACTGCGCAGCTGAACTACGCCCAAGCTGAATTGGAGCGCGCTAAATCCCGCCACGAACTGGCAAAAAACGACCTGGAGCGCGCCGAGCGTTTGTTTAAAGCCAAGGCTATTTCCGAAGAAGAGCATGATGCCCGTAGCAAGGGTTTACGGGAAACCGTTGCGGCAGTCCAGTCAGCAGAAGCCAATGTTTACACGGCGCGGTTGAACCTGGACTATACCCAAGTGCGCTCCCCGATAGACGGCCGGATCGGCCGCGAGTTAATCACCGTCGGTAATGTGGTCAACGGCGGCGGAGGCGATGCAACCTTGCTGACCTTCATCGTCTCCACCGATCCGGTTTATGTTTACGCGGATGCGGACGAACGCTCGGTATTGAAGTACCGGCGTCAGGCTCACAAAGGAGGCCGCGGCAGTCTCGGCGATGAGCGGACTCCAGTGGAATTGGCGGTGGCCGATGAAGCCGGTTTTCCTCACCAGGGACATCTCGACTATATCTCGCCGCGTGAAGATGCGGCTACCGGCACCTTGGCGTTGCGGGGCGTGTTCGCCAACCCGGACGAATTGTTAAGCCCCGGCTTTTTTGCCCGGATGCGGGTTCGTGCGAGCGCACCGTACCCGGCCATTTTGCTTCCCGACCGGGCTATCGGCACCGACCAGGCGCAACGCTTTGTCTGGGTGGTGAACCAGGACAATCAGGTCGAATACCGCAAGGTGGAACTCGGCGCCCACATCGGCGAGTCCAGGGTGATCACTGAAGGGCTGAAGCCTGAAGACTGGACGGTTATCGAAGGTATCCAGAAGATCAGGCCGGGTATTAAGGTGAATCCCGAACGCATTACGCTTCCCGGGCAAGCGGGATTGTGAAAAACGTTTTTCAATGGAACACGGATGATACGGATAGAGGACGGATTAAACGGATAATGAC
>JBAQYH010000938.1:0-1743 GCA_049299935.1 Methylobacter sp.
GCTCCAGCTTCGCGAGACGGGAAGCTGGAGCTTCCCGCACCGAATTCCCAAGCTGGAGCTTGGGAACTAGCACAACCAGCACAATCATCTTGGCGTAGCGCGCCTTGACTGCATTCCCGCATGGTGCGTGGGAATGAGAAGATCGGGGCCGATAAACCAAACAAACGCATATCAGCTGTTAAGCATTTTATAAACCGCCTCGACCACATCGCCTATGGTGCGGGCGGTTTTGAAATCTTCGGCCTTGATCGCTTTGCCGGTCATTTCTTTAAGCCTGACGATCATGTCCACCGCGTCGATGCTGTCGAAGTCCAGGTCTTCGTATAACCGTGCTTCCAGGGTGATGGCCTGTTCGTCCATCTCGAACATCTCGACCATAATGTCCTTGATGGCCGTTAAAATTTCTTCGCGCTCTTGTATCATAATCGCCTCAACCGCGCGCCGCTTGAATGTATTCGGCCAATGTTGAAACCGAGGAGAAAATTTTCACCACGTCTTCTTTTTCGGCATCGATCTTTACGTTATATTTTTTGCGGATAGCCAGGCCTAATTCCAGCGCATCGATGGAATCCAGCCCCAAACCGTCGTTAAACAACGCCGCATGACTGTCTATATCCTCCACGCTGATGTCTTCCAGATCCAGCGTATCGATAATCAGTTGTTTTAATTCATTTTCCATGGTGCTTATAAAGCTCTCTCTGTTGGGTAAAATAATCTTGCAGATATTGGGTAAAACGGCGCACGGCTATCGATTTCGGACTGATGCCGGCAAATTCATCCAGCGCAATATCGTCGCCGACGTGCATGGTCAGGTGAAAGCGGCGCTCGGGAATTTGATACCACTGCTCGGCTTTGGTTAAGGTGCTGGGGTAGCAGGTCAGCGTCACCGGCGTGACCACGGCGTTGGCCTGCAAGGCAATGGCTGCTGCGCCCCGTTGAAACCGGTACGGCTGGCCCGGTATTGATCGCGTTCCCTCAGGAAAGATAATCATCGATCCGCCTGAGCGTAACCTCGCAACGCATTCGTCTATCATTTGTTCAGGATCGCCGTTGCTGATATATCCGGCATTGACTATCGGGCCGCGCATGAACGGATTATGCCACAGCTTGGCTTTGACAATACAACTCGCCTGCTGGATGCGGCTGATCAAAAACACAATATCGACCAGCGTCGGATGATTGGCGACGATCAACTGGCCGGGGCGGTTAAGCTTGTCCAGACCCACGATTTCGTACGTCATTATCCCCAATTTGTGCATCAAGCCGATGAAGACGTAAAAACTGCAACTCACCACTTTTTGGCCCCGGCTGACCTTTTGCAGCGAGTTGCCGGGCAAAAGAGACAACACCGGAAATACGAATATCCACAGCAATAAGCCGCCCGCGCCAAAACTAAAAAAACTCAATCCTGTTGCAAAAAGACGCCAGCCGTACCCGAGCTTTGCCGTTATATTTTGTGCCATTCCCAGCTATGTCTATGATTGCCCAGCGCCAGCGATTTATCGTCGGCAACAAGAAACTTCAAAAAAGAGAGTATTTGCAAGGCGTGCTCCCCGTCATCGCGCCGCGCAGACGATCTGCCAAATCGCAACGCCAAGCCGTTCCCGGTTAAAGAAACTCTCAAAGCCAATGCACACGTAACAGGCGCATTGACTGCAAACGGTAGCGACGGGTAAAAATCCGATAGCGGTTCGTCATACAAAACTATCAGCACCTGATCATGGTGTTCCTGCAAAAGTCCCA
>JBAQYH010000939.1:0-4258 GCA_049299935.1 Methylobacter sp.
CTATATCACTAAACAGCAGGCGACTGTGGCAGCGGCCAAGCCTTTAAATGTGATAGCCAATACCCATCGTTCAACCAATCGCTATCCCGGTTTCCTCGATCTGGTCAAGCGGCAATTGAGACAGGAATACAAGGAGGAAGATTTGACGTCAGAGGGCTTGAAGATTTTCACGACGCTGGATACGCGGGTTCAGGACGCGCTTGAAGAGTCGATGTCTAAAAAGCTGGATCAGCTGGAAAAGCTGCCGAAAGCTAACGACCTTGAAGCCGCCGCCGTAGTAACGCGCCGGGACAGCGGGGAGATAGCCGCGTTGATGAGCGGTCGTGATCAAGCCGATGCGGGATTTAACCGTGCCCTGGATGCGGTCAGGCCGATCGGTTCATTAATCAAGCCGGTCGTGTATTTGACCGCGCTGGAATATCCGAACAAGTACACCATTGCCACGCCGGTCAGCGATACGGCTATTTTTATAAAGGGAGCGGGAGGCAACGACTGGAGTCCTAAAAACTATGATCACGAAGAACACGGCACAGTCGGTTTTCATACCGCGCTGGCGCATTCCTACAATCTGGCTACCGTTCGGATAGGCATGGATATAGGCGTAGCCAGAGTCGCTAAAACATTAAGAAGCATGGGCATCACCAGGCAGGTTGAGCTGTTTCCGTCGTTCCTGCTCGGGGCCGCGCAATTAACGCCGATGGAAGTCACCCAGATGTACCAAACCCTGGCCGGTGACGGTTTCTCAACGCCGTTAAAAGGTATCAGGGCGGTGGTTGCCGCCGACGGCACGCGCCTGCAAAGTTATCCGTTTACAGTCAGGCAGGTGCTTGATCCAGCGGTCACCTATATCGTCAATACCATCTTGCAGGAAGTGATGCATGAAGGCACCGGGCGCTCGGCGTATTCGTCTTTTCCGGCGGACTATGGTTTGGTCGGTAAAACCGGTACCACCAATGATGCAAAAGACAGCTGGTTTGCCGGCTACACGGGCGATTATCTCTCTGTGGTCTGGATAGGACGGGACGATAACAAACCCGCCGGGTTAACCGGGGCAACCGGCGCCTTGCAAGTCTGGACGTCGTTAATGAAGCAGATTTCAACCCAGCCGGTGACCTTAATTCAGCCCGATAATATCAAGATGGCCTGGGTCGATCCGGTTAACGGCTTGTTGGCGAATGAGAATTGCTCGGGAGCGAAGCAGTATCCTTTTGTTGCCGGTTCAGCGCCGGAAGAATCTTCGCCGTGTGTGGATTCGCCCGTTAATCAATTTGAAACGTTGATTGATGGTTTGTTACCGAATAATTAAAAGAGGTATTTATGAAAAGAATGACAATTTTCGCTGGCTTGATCGCAATGTTGCTTTTTAATGTGTCGGGCTATGCAGAAGACAAACCGGTCAGACAATTAAAAGCATTTTTAAAGAACACAAAATCGCTGACCGCCGATTTCAAACAGGTTTTGATTAATGAAGCGGGCAATCCGACCCAAACCAGTTACGGCGTTTTTTACCTGCAACGGCCGGGGAAGTTTCGTTGGGATTATTTAAAACCCTTTCAACAACAGATAGTCTCCACGTCGGGAAAAGTCTGGTTCTATGATACCGACCTGGAGCAGGTCACCGTTAAAAAACTGGATGAGTCTGTAGGCTCGACACCGGCCTTATTGCTAAGCGGCGAAATATCGCTGGATGACAATTTCACCATGGAACAGCAAGGTGTTGATGGCGATTTAATGTGGGTAAAATTGTTGCCTAAGAACCAGGAAAGCAGTTTTAAATATGTGCTGATCGGTTTAAATAACGATTCGCTGGGCGGCATGGAGTTGAGTGACAATTTCGGCCAGCTCACGCGTATCTATTTTTCCAATGTGATTTTGAATCCGCCGTTAAAACAGACTTTATTTGAGTTTAATGCGCCGAAGGGTGTCGATGTTTTCTCGGATTGAATTTAGGCACAAGGCGAAGGGCAAAAGGCGCAAGCTGTATGTACCGTTAGCCTTTCGTCTTTTGCCTTTAGCCTGCTCTTATGCTTTTCGATGATTTGACCACGCCCTTGGCCGACCGGATGCGGCCGAGAGAGTTAGCCGATTATGTCGGCCAACAACATATCCTGAAACCCGGCAAGCCGCTCTATGAAGCCATTGCTTCGGGGCGCTTGCACTCGATGATTTTCTGGGGCCCTCCGGGCACAGGAAAAACCACATTGGCGCGGCTCATCGCCCAGCATTCCGATGCCGAATTCATGCCGATCTCGGCGGTGCTGTCCGGCGTCAAGGAAATAAGGGCGGCGGTAGCCGAAGCCAAGAAAATCCAGCTGGAACAACACCGGCGCACCATCCTGTTCGTCGATGAAGTACATCGCTTTAACAAGTCCCAGCAGGATGCTTTCCTGCCTCATGTCGAAGACGGCACGGTTTATTTTGTCGGGGCTACGACTGAAAATCCGTCTTTCGCGCTCAATAATGCGTTATTGTCCAGGGCGCGGGTCTATGTGCTTAACGCTTTAACGCCCGATGATTTATTAGTCGTGATTGATAAAGCGCTGACCGACAAGGCACGAGGCTTGGGCAATTTGGCTATCGAAATGGCCGACGACATCAAACAGCAGTTCGCCCAGGCGGCCGACGGCGATGCCCGAAGATTGCTCAACCTGCTGGAAATTGCCGTAGAGCTTGCCGCCGCCAAAGGCGGGAAGGCGGTTAATGAAGCCATTGCCAAAGAAGTGCTATCGGGCGGCGTCCGGCGTTTCGATAATCAAGGCGAAGAGTTCTATAACCAGATTTCGGCATTGCATAAATCCGTGCGCGGCAGTTCGCCCGATGCCTCGCTGTACTGGTTGTGCCGAATGATGGACGGCGGCTGCGATTTGTCCTATCTAGCCCGGCGCGTCGTCAGGATGGCGTCCGAAGATATAGGTAATGCCGATCCCAGGGCCTTGCAGATTTGCATCAACGCATGGGAAGCCCAAGAGCGCTTAGGCAGCCCGGAAGGCGAGCTGGCCTTGGCGCAAGCCGTCGTTTATCTGGCCTGTGCGCCGAAAAGCAACGCAGTGTATATGGCGTACAACGCGGCCATGGCCGATGCACGGCAAAGCGGCAGCCTGGGCGTTCCGGTGCATTTAAGAAATGCGCCGACCAAGCTGATGAAATCGCTGGATTACGGCAAGGAATACCGCTATGCCCACAACGAACCGGAAGCCTATGCCGCCGGGGAAAATTATTTTCCCGATGAGTTGGCGGGCAGGCAATATTACCAGCCAGTAGATCGAGGCCTGGAAATCAAAATTAAGGAAAAATTAAAGCATTTGAAAGAATTGGATAGGAAAGCCACCTAACTAAACTACTTGTTGCTACGCCAAGTATCAGATGCTACAGTCACATTATATTTATGTATAACTACTAGGGGCGTAGTCATGTATACAACAAGTCTTCGCAAAATTGGCGGCTCAATTATGATGGCCGTTCCACCTGCATTTCTCGATATGTTGCATATAGGGGCCGGTACTACGGTCGGTATTGGGATTGATCATGGCAGGTTGGTGGTCGAGCCTCAATTGTGGCCGCGCTATACCCTTGACGAGTTGTTGGCAGAGTGTGACGCTTCCGCACCGATCAGCGAGGAAGATCACTCTTGGTTAGATTCCGGCCCGGTCGGTAACGAGTTACTGTAAATGGAGCGGGGCGACATATATCTGGTTTCACTCGATCCGACTTCAGGATAAGAGCAGCAAGGAACCCGCCCGGTGTTGGTTGTGTTTCGCCCATTGCTTTCAATCGTGCAACACATACGCCGGTAGTTCTGCCTATTACTGGGGGGCGAAAAGCATGGCCGTACGGCGGCTTTTCGGTGATGTTGATGGGGGCTGGCACGAATACGACAGGCGTTATTCGCTGCGACCAGCCACGAGCAGCTATCGACCTAAGCGCCCGTCACGCCAAGAAGCTGGAAAGCGTACCGGAATCCATTATGGATGAAGTGCTGGCACGGTTGGCCGTGATCTTTGAGTAGAGCTTACAAATATTTTGTTTGGATACGGCGAATGTTGGGTTGGAAAGCATCAACCTAGCTGCAACCTAACGCGCAGGAATAAACAGGGGGAGACCATGAAAACATTAACCATTCAAGTTGAAGATTCTTTGTATGATGCGTTATTGGAAATATTAGAAAATTTGCCGAAACATAAAATCAAAATACAAGAAGCGGATAGCGACAATCGTCTCGATTTTGAGCAGGCTATGGATTACGCCCTGGATAAAAATA
>JBAQYH010000940.1:0-2255 GCA_049299935.1 Methylobacter sp.
GAGTATCTGTGCCTGTTATCTTAAACAGCCGCTGACAATGCTAAAGTGGGATTTACCCGTTTTTTTGCGTGCTGGATGAGTCCCTGCACATCAAGAATCAGCGCAACATCCCCGCTGCCCAACACGGTTGCGCCGCCAATACCATTAAGATTTTCAAACAGCTTGCCGAGCGGTTTGATCACGGTTTGATTTTCGCCGTGCAATTCATCGACGACAAAGCCCGCTTTGGCCTCGCCAAAACGCACGACGACCAAGCTTTCCCGCTGAACATAAGTGTGTTTTTTATTCTTATGGAAAAAATCGCCTAAGCGCAAATAGGGTAAGACTTGACCGCGCAAGTTGACATAATGTTGAACTTCATCGATTTGCCATTCTTCGCTGCTCATTTCGACGCATTCTTCAACCATGCTGAGCGGAATAATGTAACGTTCTTTTTGCGCTTCCACCATAAACCCGTCAATAATCGCCAGCGTTAGCGGCAAATGAATGGTTACCGTGGTGCCTTGCCCTAACTCGCTATCGACGGAGACATTACCTCGCAAGGCCTCGATATTGCGCTTGACCACGTCCATGCCGACTCCCCGGCCGGACAGATTGCTGGCCTCTTCTTTGGTGCTTAAGCCGGGCTCGAAAATAAGATTGTAAATTTCGCTCTGGCTGAGCACTTGATCCGGCTTGATCAGCCCTTTGGCGACCGCCTTGGCGACGATTTTCTCGGGATCCAGGCCTTTGCCGTCATCAGTAATCTGGATCACGATGCGCCCCGAGTCATGATAGGCGTTAAGTTGTATCGTGCCTTTTTCAGGCTTGCCTGCCCGTAGCCGCACAGCGGGCGTTTCAATGCCATGATCGAGCGAATTACGCACCAGGTGGGTCAACGGATCGTTGATTTTTTCGACGACGGTTTTGTCCAATTCCGACTCGCCACCGGTGATTTGCAATTGGATTTGCTTGCCTAATTCCTTGCTGACATCATGCACCACTCTCTGGAAGCGCATAAAAGTCTCGCCGATTTGCACCATCCGCAATTGCAATGCGGTGTCGCGTATGTCTTCGACCAGGTGGCTCATGGTCGAGGCCACATCATCGACGTCGGATAAGCCGTGCTTATCGACCATCAGCCGCATCGCTGCGCCTGAAATGACCAATTCACCGACCAAATTAATCAGGTAACCCAGCTTGGCCGCATCGACCCGGATGTAATTGGATTCCTTGTTGACTTTTTGCCTGACCGATTCTTGTTTTTTTAGCGCCTGCTCTATGACCGGTTGCTGCAAAATATTTTTTTCCACCAACATTTCGCCGAGAGGTTTGGTCTCGGTATTTTCTTCGTCACGCTGTTCGTGGACGATGTTTGCGACTTCTTTTTCAGTTAAAGCGCCGATCTCGACAAGCATTTCGCCTAATCGTTTAACTTGGTCTTCCTGCATATTTTCCAGCAGCTGCAAGTAGCGTTCTTGCCTGGAATGCGGCGGCAGAATATAAATATCGCAATCGTCTTCGGCAAATTCGAACACGTCTTCGATGGTTTTCTTATCCACGCTGCTGTTGAAGGCTATCTTAAAGTTAAGATAGCAGTCTTCAGGATCCATATCCTCGATACGCGGAAGCGTCGGCATGGTAATAATCACTTCACTGATTTTACCCAAGGTTTGCAGATAACGGATAAACGACAGCGGATCCATGCCGTTACGCAGGGCGTTCTGCTTGAAAGCCAGGCTGATAACCCAATTGTCGCTGCTATCCGACGTATTGACATCGACTTCAAAATGATCGGCTTTTTCCTCTTGAGTCGACGGCATGCCGCCGGCAGCAACCGATTGACCGGTTAATTGGGCAATCAGCGCCTGACTTTGCTGTTGCAGCGCCTCCGGCAGCGGTTCATTTTCGTTAAAAAGAAAATGCTGGATTATCTGCGCCGTATGATCCTTACAGGCCAGCAGAGTAGAGATAAGTTCCGCGTCAATTACGCGCTCGCCGTTTCTAACCTGGTCTAACACGGTTTCGGCTTCATGGGTGAAGGCAACCACGTCGTCAAAACCAAAGAGCCCCGATGAGCCCTTAATGGTGTGCATGGCGCGGAAAATACTGTTAATGCAATCGGCGTCGTCGGGCGTTCCTTCCAAGCCCAACAGGGCTTCTTCCATTGCTGTCAGTAATTCGTCAACTTCCTGGGAAAAGGTTTCCAGGGCAGGATTCATATCGCTCATGATTTTTTCCAGGTAGCAGGAATAACAATGGGATCGCCAAAATAC
>JBAQYH010000941.1:0-10235 GCA_049299935.1 Methylobacter sp.
AATCGTTCACAATAACAACATATTTCCGGATCAGCTGATCAGTATTCAGCCAATCGGCAAACACTGGGGAAATCCCCGGCATTTCCTCTCGCAACAGTCCGTCGCTATGATCAAGGTCCGGCAAAACAAATGAGGTTGCCGGCTGCAGCTCTGCAACATTATCAGCAGCGATTTCTGTCGCTGTTTCCCCGTCGAACGCTTCCCTGACCGACGAAGGGATCCTGGAGTTTGAAGGGATCGCCAAAGCTCGTGTTTCAGGCTCTGTTACGGCATTGCTTTGCTGGTGCTTCAGATAAAACCAACCAAGACTCGCCAACGTGATTAAGATAATCGCCGACAGGAACGCGCCCTTGCCGTTTTTTTTATCTTTAACTTGATCGTATCGATTCATGTGACATCCTCATTCGTAGCAGGCCTGTTGAGAATAGCGATGAAAAAAGGCTGTTTTAAACCGTACGGGTTTGGCGAGGTATGGGGGCCGGCAAAACCAACGCAGGTTTATGAGTGGGAATATAATTCAGGTTGATTCGGAATTCAATGCTACCTAATCAAGAACGCAAAGGGTGAGCCGAACGGTCACTCCCGTTTTTAGGGTGGGCTCCTGGGCTTGCCGGATCCGGCAAGCCCAGGAGCCATTTAAATTATCCCTTGGCCGCTCTCTTACGCTCGTTTTCAGTCAACAGCTTCTTACGCAAGCGTATCGATTTTGGCGTAACCTCTACCAACTCATCTTCGGCAATAAATTCCAATGCTTGCTCCAGCGTCATTTTTTGGATTCTCGCCAGCACCAAACTTTCATCGGTACCCGCTGCACGAATGTTAGTCAGCGGTTTGGGTTTGGTCGGGTTAACCGTTAAATCATTGGCGCGGGAATGCAAGCCGACTAACATGCCTTCGTAAACTTCATCGCCATTGACCAACAGCAAATCGCCGCGCTCCTGTAACGGATGCAATGAATAGGTGACGGCTTTGCCCGCAACCATTGAAATCATCACGCCGCGTTGACGGTTGCCTACCTCGCCCGCTTTCATCGGGCCGTAGTGGTCAAATACATGGTACAGCAAGCCGGAACCGGAAGTAGCGGTCATAAACTCGGTTTGAAAACCGATCAAGCCGCGCGACGGCATCATGTATTCCAGACGGATACGTCCTTTGCCGTCGGGAACCATATTGGTTAAATCGCCTTTGCGCTCGCCCAGTTTTTCCATGATAGTACCCTGGTGGATTTCTTCCACTTCAATGGTAACCATTTCAAACGGCTCGCATTTTTTGCCGTCAATTTCCTTGATGATAACTTCGGGACGCGATACGCCCAGCTCGAAGCCTTCGCGGCGCATGTTTTCGATCAATACCGACAAATGCAGCTCGCCACGGCCCGAGACCTTGAATTTATCAGGATCGGCTGTGTCCTCAACCCTTAAAGCAACGTTATGCTGTAATTCCTTATCCAATCGGTCGCGGATTTGACGGGTCGTCACAAACTTGCCTTCGCGTCCTGCAAACGGTGAGTTATTGACCTGAAAAGTCATGGTAACTGTCGGTTCATCGACGGTTAACGGCGTCATCACTTCCACGGCATCGGGGTGGCAGATGGTGTCTGAAATCTCCAGCTTTTCAATACCGGCAAAGGCAATAATGTCTCCGGCGCGTGCTTCTTGAACCTCAACGCGCTCCAAACCATGAAAACCGTAAACTTGCAGCATACGGCCCTTACGCTCGACGCCTTCACGGCTCACGATGACCAGCGGCATGTTAGGCTTTACAGTGCCGCGCTGAATCCGGCCGATACCGATAACGCCGGTATAAGTATTGTAATCAAGACTGGTCACCTGCATTTGGAAAGGGCCGTCTATATTAACGGGTGGAGGGCTTACTTTGGACACAATGGTCTCGAATAACGGCGTCATGTCGCCGCCGGTGATATTGTGCTCCAATCCGGCATAGCCGTTGATAGCCGACGCATAAACAACAGGAAAATCCAGCTGCTCATCGGTTGCGCCCAGGCGGTCGAACAAATCGAAGGTTTGGTCGACAACCCAGTCAGGGCGCGCGCCTGGGCGGTCAATTTTGTTGATGACCACAATCGGTTTCAGACCCAGCGCAAAGGCTTTTTGGGTCACAAAACGGGTTTGCGGCATCGGGCCGTCCACCGCATCAACCAGCAGCAATACCGAGTCGACCATCGATAATACCCGCTCCACTTCGCCGCCAAAGTCGGCGTGGCCCGGGGTGTCGACGATATTGATATGATAGCCGTTCCAATCCAGCGCGGTATTTTTGGCCAGAATGGTGATGCCGCGTTCTTTTTCAATATCGTTGGAGTCCATAATGCGCTCAGTCACTTTAGTATGAGCGGCAAACGTGCCGGACTGTTGCAATAATTTATCAACCAGGGTCGTTTTGCCGTGGTCAACGTGGGCAATAATTGCAATGTTTCTTAATTTTTCGATCACTTTTATGGTCTCTAAGGTTTAAATAAAACAAATGTAGAATGCGCTGTGCGCACTCTTTTAAGCATGATGAGTGCATGGCACTCTAATGGGTTAACTGCGGGGAAGAAAGGACGACATGCCGTCATGACTGCTGTTTAGATTTTGTTGGACGCACCCTGCTTGGTCCAATTGGGCTATAGGCTTAACTCTGCTCCCAAGGCAGGCCCTGAAAGCGCCAGCCGCCAAGATTGCCCCGATGCTTCCGTTCGTCCAGAGCGCCTTCGAAGCCGTCGACAATGTTAATCAACAGCTGATAACCGGCTTCTTCCAGCGCTTTTGCCGCATCCAGCGAACGTTGGCCGCTACGGCAAAGCAATAAAATAGGCGCATTAAGATCAAGTACGAGTTTTTTAACTTCGGCAACGAACTGCGGGTTAACCTGCCAATCGGGGGCTTCCTTCCAGGGAATGGATACCGCGCCTGGCGGGTGTCCTACAAAGGAATGTTCAACTTTTGTTCTTACATCCACTAATACCGCATCGGAATTATTTTGTAACAAATCCCACGCTTGCTGCGGATCTAAATTTTCTATCATCTCGTAATCTCTATGTGCGCTGCTGGCGCTTTACCTTAATCGTTTGCATATCCTATGCTTATTCTCGCGTAAAAGTCTGATAAAACAGCTTTAGTGTCGCCTATTATCTCATCCCTTAGGCCACGGTCAAGAAATCGCCTCACGACATTGCGATCCAAGCCGATTGTGTAAAACCCTAACGGGCAATTTTTCCAGGCGGGAATCGGCACTTAGCCCTTGCCTATAGGGATGTAGACAAGGGGAGGGCGCGGGAGCGGAAACTTTGCCGGTTCGTATAAACCGCTGCATAACCCATCGCCGACGGCAAAATATTCTGGCAGCCGCCGCCAAAAATACGCTACTAAACAAGCCGTTATTATTCTCCCCCCGGCAGGCTGACCCGATGCTCCAGCCATTCCTGCAAAAAGTCCATAAACCCCCTGACTTTGGCCGACAAATATTTTCGGTGCGGATAGACGGCGTGGACATCCAGGGGCGGCGAGGTGTAATTTTCCAGAACGACTTTCAGCCTGCCCTTTTCAATGTCTCTGCCCACAATATACGTTGGCAGCATTATCAGCCCCAAACCATTTACTGCGGCGATGCGTATCGGATCGGCGACATTTGCCGACATCCGGCCTGAAACAGTTATTCCCGTATATCCGGCTTCGCCTTTGAACAGCCATTTATTCCTCGGTGCGATGGCCCAGTTAACCAGGCAGCTGTGATCTTCCAAATCCTCCGGCGTCTGGGGAATGCCGTGTTGCGCAAAATAGTCCGGCGACCCGCAGACCACCAGCGACGAGCTGGCTAATTTCCGTGCGAACATACTGGTATCGTCCAAAGCGCCCAAGGAAATAGCGACATCGATGCCTTCATCGATCAAATCGCCGGGACTGCTCTGCAAAATCATTTCGACGGTCAAGTCAGGATGCATTTTCATGAATGCCGACACCGCATGAGCGATATGTGTCGCGCCGATGACCGGCGGCGCACTGACTCTCAAGACGCCCCTCGGTTCGGTCTGTAAATGCGTTACCGCGGCTTCCATCTCCTCAACCTCAAGCAGCACTTGCTGACATCGTTCCAGATAAGAGGCGCCCACGTCGGTCAGGCTCAGGCTGCGCGTGGTCCGGTTGAATAATCGCGTACCCAGCACACTCTCAAGATGCATAATATGCTTGGTTGCCATGGCCCTGGAAATATCCAGGTCGCGCGCACCGCCCGCAAAGCTCCCGGCCTTTGCCACGCGCACGAAAACGTTCATGCTGGTTAATTTGTCCATTTAAATCCGCCTACGAATAATCGCCTAACCGGCGCCACTTCAAGATGCTTAATATGTTTGTCATGCGAGCAAACACGTTCATGCCGGCGTGTTATCCATTCACAAGCCGCCTATCTTCTTTCCACAAGATGTCTTCAATTTCGCACTGCGGCACAAAACCGGCAACGGCGTCGGCCAGGACTTCCCTGATTCGCACAAAATCATCGTCTTTTGTTGCCTGCTCCAATGACGCCAGCATTATCTCCAGCTCAGCCCAGGGAATCACATGCTCTTGGGCGCGCATAATGCGTGAGTGATCGGTTTTTGAAACATCATCGCCAATCAGCAGCTCTTCGTACAGTTTTTCTCCGGATCTTAAACCTGTAAAACTGATCTCGATATCGCCGTCCGGATGCTCGGAATCTTTGATTTCCAAGCCGCTCAAATGGATCATTCTCTTGGCCAAATCGACAATACGAATAGGCTCGCCCATATCCAGCACAAACACATCGCCGCCCATCCCCATTGCCCCCGCCTGAATAACCAACTGGGCCGCTTCAGGTATGGTCATAAAATAGCGGATGATTCTTTCGTCGGTCACCGTTACCGGCCCGCCTCTTGCGATTTGCTCTTTAAACAGCGGCACCACGGACCCGGAGGAACCCAATACATTGCCGAACCGCACCATCGTAAAACGGGTTTTGGCATTATGATCCGCATCCAAACTGAGCGCCTGCAAAATCAATTCGGCAAAGCGCTTGGTCGCGCCCATGGTATTGGTTGGCCTGACGGCTTTATCCGTTGAAATGAGCACAAAGGTTTCTACTTCCGCCTTTATCGCGGCCGATGCCGCGCGCAAAGTTCCAAAAACATTGTTCCAGATCGCTTCGCCCGGATTTCTTTCGACCATCGGCACATGCTTGTAGGCCGCCGCGTGATAGATCGTTTGCACTCTGAACGTCTTGCACACTTTTTCACACCGATCGGCGTTGGTGATCGAACCCAATACAGGAATAAGCGTTATTTCTGCTGCATTTTTTGTGTTGGTTAATAAATGCAGCAGCTCTTTTTCTATCGCATAAAGCGCAAACTCGCTTATTTCAAATAGAATCAGCGAACTGGGCTGCAAGCGGATAATTTGTCGGCAAAGCTCCGAGCCGATAGAACCGCCTGCGCCGGTCACCATCACCACTTTGCCGGCAATATTGGCATGCAGCAGCGATTGATCCGGCGCCACCGCATCGCGTCCCAACAGATCGGCAATATCAACTTCCTGTAGCGCATCGACTGTGACTTTGCCTTGGGCAATGTCGGACAAGCCGGGCATGGACATCACGTGAATGGCAAAAGGCTCCAGCAAGCGAATAATTTCACTTTTGCGTGCCCGGTTGGCCGATGGCATCGCCAGCAAAACATCCGAAACCTGATGCCTTTCTATTAAGTACCTTAAAGAGCTGAGCGGGTAAATCCTGAGGCCGTTGACCTTTTGTTTATGCAAACGTACGTCATCATCGATGAAAGCGACCGGTTTGAACTCACGTCCATAGCCTAATGCGGAAGCCAGCTGTACGCCGGCGCTTCCCGCACCATAAATCACCACGTTTTTTTTGCGGTGGGTTTTTACCCCACGGCCTCCGCCCAAGTTTAAATAGACCTCTCCCAACCACCAACGCGCAAAGAAACGGCTGCCGCCGACCAGCAGCATCATATTCAACCAGTTTAGCGGCAACACCGTCCGGGGAACGCCCCTGATGCCGGACTCATACAGGACAAATGCAAAAACCAGCGCGTAAAGTGTGGTCGCCTGAATAATGGTCCATAGCGCCCTGACCTCTATGTAACGAATAATCGCACGGTACAAACCCAGCTTAACAAAAATCGGCACTGCGATGACAGGCGCCGCGGCAAACAGATACCACTCATCCTCTTTAGGGATGTACAGCTCTCCCCAGCGCAAAGCAAAAGCAGTCCATAGAGCAAACACCGCAAAAAGCACATCGGCACTAATTAAAATAAATGCCTTCTTCTGCCGCGCAAGCCCAATGAACCAGTTCGCTAATCGTGACCTCATCAATTATCCCTGTTCTTCTGTAGCAACTCTCATTAATAACAGGTTTTATTATACCCGATTCGACAAGTTCACTCGGCATGTCCGGTTTGAGCCGGCCGATCGCCGGCCTTGTAACGGTATGCCAACACTAATAACGGCAGGTAAGCCGCTATGAGTCCTGCAATACCGTCCAATTTCTGCAATGCAACCAAGCCCGCAACAGGCAGCAACCAAAAAACATTAATAGCGGCTATTGCCAAGGTGACGGGCCGATGTGCGCCCACGATGCGGGATGCATATTGATAGGCATGGCTGCAATGCGCCTCATAAAACTTCTCGCCCCGCAGTACGCGGCGGCATAAGGTAACGGTTGCATCAACGATGAACACGCCCAGCAAAATCAGCCACACCCACAATAAACGGGGGGCGGCCCATGCCGCCTGTAGCGAAAGCAGCGCCAGTATGATACCCAAAAAGCCGCTTCCGGCGTCCCCCATAAATATTCGGGCGGGCGGAAAGTTCCAAACAAGAAATCCCAAAACGGCGGTAGCCAGAAGAACCGGCAGCATCCAGGCCGTTGAATCCGGAGCGACCAGCCATCCCATCAAAGCGCCGCCGCAGCAGACCGTAATCGCCTCAATGCCGGCAAGCCCGTCAATGCCGTCCATGAAATTGTACAGATTGAGCAGCCAGACGACATACACCGCCCCACACAGATACCCAAGCCATCCCAAATCCAGCGCATAGCCGAAAGCCGTGAGCGGAGGAAAACCGCCCAGCCAATAGAGCCCCCAAGCCGCCGAACCGAAATGTACCAATAAGCGCCAGCGCGCGGCAATATGCCCGTGATCATCCAGGAAACCGGTTACCGCAACGGCACATCCGGCGCCCCATAAGGCTAATAATGCTGGGCTGGAAAGCAGATCAAACCAGTATAGGAGGGGGAGTGCCGCCAGGAACGACGTCACAATGGCGACGCCGCCGCCGCGAGGCGTCGGCACCGAGTGCGAGCTGCGCTCGTTAGGAATGTCGATTAAGTTCTTCGCCAAGGCGTAGCGGCGCAAAAGGCCGGTAAGCGCCCAAGACACGGCGCTCGTTAGCAAAAGAAACCACCAAAAAATCATTTATACCTCTGATAATGCGGGTTAGTGAAAGCAGGCAGGGGAGGGTGCGATTTACAATTAAGATTGTGAAATTAGCATAAATTTAAAGAATAACCACGAAGGTAGTTAATTAACTGGGTTGTTTTCTTCGTGTTCTTCGTGTTCTTCGTGTTCTTCGTGTCCTCTGTGGTGAATAATTTTTGTAACTACTCAGCGTATGCTTAATAGAACACGGATGACACGGATGACACGGATTAAACGGATAAACACTGATTTAAAAACGCAAACAAACTGGGTTCGGACTAAAGATCCGTGTAAATCCGTCCTATCTGTGTCATCTGTGTTCCATTTCTTTTTTCACTGGACAGTTACGATTTTTGTAAAAATCGGCTGCGGTTTTCTTCAGCGCATCATCCACGCTCACTGGTGGTTGCCAGCCCAACAGGTCACACGCTTTGCTAATATCGACCTGAAGCGAACCACACAAGCGCTGCGCCATATCGCGCTTACCCAGCAACATAGCGCCGGTTTTTAATACCCAGGCCGGAATGGGGAGCAGTTTGGCGGGCTTGCCCAACGCGTTGCCCAGGCGTTGCAGCAATTCGGTAGTGGACAAGTCCTCGCCATCCCCGGCCAAAAAGGTCTGGTTGGCGGCAGCCGGGTGATCGGTGCAGGTTATGATCAAATCGACCAAGTTATCCAGCGCGACCAGGCTGCGCATATTATGAATTGCCCCCAAAGGCAACGGGACGCCTTTCGCCAGCCAGTGCATCATGCTGCGGAAATTGGCCTTCACGCCGGGTCCGTAGACTAAAGGCGGGCGAATAATCACCACTTCCATGCCGGTTTCATCAGCCAGCTGCCGCAATGCCTCTTCCGCCTCAAGTTTGGAAATGCCGTAAAGCTCGGTCGGCGCAGGCGGGTCCTCCGCTGTATAGGGCTGTCCCAACGGCGTGGATTCACCGTTCACCTTGATCGAGCTGATAAAAACGAAACGCTGCACGCCGGCTTCGGCCGCTTGCCGGGCAAGATTCCAGGTCCCCTCGACATTGACTTTTCGTAGCTCATCCAGCGGATCGGCAGCGTTATTCCTCATTACATGCACATGCGCCGCAAGATGAACAACTACTTTTATATCGCGCAGTGCATCCGTCCAATCCGTTTCACCGTTTATGTCGTCGACCGGAACGGTCTCAATATTCCCGGCTTGCGAATTCCGAAGACGCACTGCCGCGCGGACGGAGTGCCCTTGACGCAACAACTCGGCACAGAGCGATTTGCCTATAAAACCCGAAGCTCCCGAGACCAACATTTTCATATATCCGAACTCACCGTATTAACTCAAACAAACGGATCGGGAGTTTCAACGCCAGCAATGCCGGATTGGTATACAACCCATTCTCTTTGCAGGCCCTGACAATTTCCCAATTCAGCTTAACTCTCGACATAAAGCCGCTATTACTCAAGCCGCCGGAACGCATAGTCACGGTAACCTTATCAATAAATGACCAGGATATTTTTTGCCTGACCAGCAACCGGACCAGCATCTCAAAATCGGCCGCTATTTTATAATCCGTTTTATACATCCCGCCTTCTTCGTAACAAGACCTTTTGCAATAAAAGGTAGGGTGGGGGGGCATTACGCCGATCCGCAATAATGCGGAACTAAGCTTGGCAACCCGGTACTTCCGCAGAATTTTTTCAAGATTATTTGGGTCGACAATATTGAGGCAGGAAAAAACCGCATCGACTTTAGCGGCGCCAAACCTGTCCGCTATATCCTGAACTGCATTCTCCCCGGCAAACATATCGTCTGAATTTAACATACCCACATATTCTCCTGAACAAAGGGATATGCCTTTGTTCATCGCATCGTAGATGCCGCGATCCTTCTCGCTGACCCAATAGTCGATAATATGATCATACTGTCGCAAAATATCAACCGTTGCATCGCTGGAACCGCCGTCAACAATGATATGCTCAATGTTTTCATAGCCCTGCATTATGACGCTTTCTATGGTGTCCCGTATGGTTTCCGCACCATTGAATACGACAGTAATGACCGTGATTAACGGCTTATCCGGCGATGAATGCTTGTAGATGCCTCGGCAGCGCAATCCGCCCTCTTCCTTATGCGGTTGAGGTGGAACATAAGGATCATTTTTTGTCTCAGCGTGTGTTGAGGCGGTCATCGTTGATTTCAAGTCGTCTCTCCTTCGTCAGTGGCAAGGCTCAGCATCGCAGCGGCAACCTCCTGCCAGTTTTGCGGTATTGCCTTAAGGTTTTCCGACCACTCGGGCCACCACCCGGAATCAAGACGCGCGTTTAAATCGGCTACCGCCGCCTGTAGCGAATTCACGTCCTCAGGATCAAAGTAAATCGCCTGGTTGCCGCAAAGCGTTCGAGCGTAGGGCAGGTCCGGGCAAATAATCGGCAAGCCTATCCACATCGCCTCGAGCAGCGGAAACCCGAAGCTCTCGGAAAGAGAGAGAAATAACAGCGCATCGGTAGCTTCATACGCATTTAAGACCGCATCCGGCGCCAGCCGGTCAACGCAATGTATCCAGGATATTGCAGGGTTTGGGTTCAAGTTTTCCGGAATGGTAAGCAACAATTCGGCTACCGGCCATGCGTTTTCTCGATTGGCTTGAATCGCACTCAGCAGTTGATGATTTTTATGTGGGTAAGTTGCCGCCGGATAAAAAAGCCGCAAACCTGAGCCGGTTCGAATATTTCTTTGAGTACATTTAAGCCGAGACTCAAGCAGCCAGTTTGGAACAGGCTGTGCAATGACATGTACGCGGCCTGTTAT
>JBAQYH010000942.1:0-4587 GCA_049299935.1 Methylobacter sp.
GGTTTGGATACGGCCGGGAACAGTGCGGATGCCGGTCAGATGCACATAGTCGCTCAGGCGGCTCAGCCATTGCTGGGCATTAAAGCGCTGAAGCTCTGCTTCGGTTTCGGCCAGCAGCCGCAGCTTGTTGCCGAGCTGATGCTTGTCTGCGTTGTAAGCAGGCAAGGCAATGCCGATCGGCAGTGTGCCGCTACTGTCCTGCATTTCAACCAAGCCCAGATGAATCTGTTGATAGACTTTTTCCCATACAAAATGCAGACCGATTTCGGCATCGGGCAGCAAAGTGATGTCCTGGTAGTGGTTCATGGTTAATCCTTGCCGCTTTCGCCGAACACGCCGCCGCGCACCAGAACGGCCATGACGTAATGCTCGTCGTTTTTGCCGGCCAGGGTTTCGCCCCTGGCAAAGCGGTCGAACAGGCTGTAAAAATCGGCCTTGTCTTTAGGCGTGCGGTAGGCTTTGCCCAAGTTGGTGACGGCGCCGTAGGGTTCGATCGCAATCGGGCCGATGTCGGCTTCGTCGTGTTCGGGGTACCAGGTGTCGATGGTGCGCAGGGCGTTGCCGAGTTTTTGCGAGTGCATGCCTGCGACGCCGTCGATGTGGTAAAGAATTTTGCTTTTTTTCGATTTGCTGTTGCCTTTGTCCAGCACCAGTTCTTCGCTGGGATAGACATCCTGGGCCAGTCCGACTTGGGCATAGGCGTTTATTTCCAACAATAAAAACTCGCTGTTACCGGCCAAGGCGGCGGCAATTTTGGCGGCCAATGCGGCGATGTCCGCTTGGTTATGATCGAAATGTTTGATGCTGACGGCCTTGGCGTCAAATGTCCAGCCTTGCTCTTCGCCCTGGTTCTTTACTTTAACGACAACTTCAATGCGCTCCGCGCCAACCCGGTTGCGCCATAAAAAGCGGGCGTTGGCAATATTGACGGCGTAGCGTTTGGCCAGTTCGGTAAAGCCTTCCGAGTCGATATAGGTTTTGGCCGCTTGCGCATAACCGGCGTTGAATTCGGCGCTGTTGCAGGCCGAGGGTTTTTCCACGCCGCTGAGGATTTTCAGCGTGAAACTGAGTTTCAAGGTGTCCTGGTCGCTGCCCAAGGCGCAGCTGTCGACGGTTTGCAGATTGGGCTTTTCAACTTCGGCGTCCAGCTTCATCGGGTCGTCTTGCAGGGCTTTTTTCAGGCGATTGGAAATGGTGCCGCGCACCGATTTTTCTTGCAGTTTAAGCGGTGCGGACTGCTCGGTTCTTTTGTCCCAGGTTGTGCCGTAAAAGCGGCCGTCGGATGGGACGAGTTTTTTCTCGAATGCCAGTACGGAGGCGGTTGCGATGGTGTCTTTCTTAGCCATGGTGTGTTTTCCTTGCGGTTAGTTGTTTTGTTCGATCAGGTAAAGGTTGTTTTCCGCGTCGTAGCGGCTGTGCCAAAGCAGGTCGTCCAAGCGTTTGATGCGGTAGGGCATCACAAATTCGCCCAGCGTGACCAGGCTTTCGGCGAAGCGGTGCGGGGTATCGGGATCGCGCTGGTTTTCGGCTTTGCCCAATGCGCCGATGCCGTGAAAACCGGTCGCAATCGGCACAATCCAACCGGCTGTTTTGCGTTTGGCTGTCCATTCGGTTTGGCCTGCTTCGTCGGCTTCGCTACGGTGTTGCACGGTTAAATAATCGAGCAGAGCGCCGATTGCGTCGATGTTATCGCCCTGATTTTGCATGGCCTCGATCATTAAATCGCGGCGTTCTTTCAGCACATGGCTGGGCATCAGTTTGCGGGTGAGTGTGGCTAAATCGGCGTTACCGTCCACTTTCAGCAACTCCGGTTTTTTAAAGTCGAGAATATCGCCGCCCGCCAGTTTTAATGTGGTTAACTGCGTTTTGACTGCCGCTAAAAAGGCGTCGGCATCATCTCCATCAACGCCCTGGTATTCAATGACTAACGATACGGTCAGATGGCAGCGGGCTTCCTCGATGAAGGATGGACGGTTGCCGTTTTTATCCAGCGGATTGCCGGTGCCGATGATGGAATGCACATAATCGCCCCGGCCTTTATAGGTTTGCAGGTCGATGCTGTGACAGGCAACGGCGGTACGGGGGAATACCAGTTCCTTAAATTGCGCAGCGCCCAGTTTGCGCTGCAAGGCATGAACGCCGCCCAGCCATGCGGTCATCGCCGGAAAGCCGATGGTATAAGGGCTGGACAGTGCGTTGGCATTATGGATTTGTATCTGCGGGATGATTAAAAAACGGTTCATCGTAAATCCTCCTGCATCGCGGCAAGCACGGTTCGGATATGCGCCAGTTCAGCATCGCCTAAAAAGATGGCTTTATCCTTGGTCACTGTTTTTTCATAGGCGAAACGGAACCAGTCAACCAAGCTGCGGATGATCTCGTCCAGCCAATCGTCCTCGTTTTCGCGCTGTTCAAGGTAGGCAGCATCCAGCCAGATTTTTTGCGCCATCGGCAGGTTAGTTGTTTCCGACCAGCCTGCCTCCAGCTGTCTTAATTGCCAGACTTTTTCGATGACTTGTTCGGCGATTGACTCTATCCAATAGTCGCGGCCGTCACGGATGCCGATAGTGTTATGGTTGGCCGCAAGCAGGCGATGCAAGGCCTTGAAGCTGTCTTGGTAATGCTTGTAATACAGGCTGTCTTTAAAAAAACTGCTTTTCGGCGGCTGGATGGCGCGTGTTTCCAGTTGCGGCGGCAGGGACGGCAACAGGTACACGGTGCCGCCGTTTTGATTGTTCAGGACGCTGATATTTTGCGGCTTGGTGCCGCCAAAGCCGATCACCGCCAAGTTGTAGAGTTCGTCGAAACCGTCTTCGTTATGCACTTGATGGCGCCGGTCTTCGCGGGCTTGTTTGGCCTTGTCGGAAAAACGCAGGACGTTAATGCGTTCCTTAAGTTTAAACATCAAGCCCGACGGGGTGAGTATCGATAGCAAGTGGTAACCGTCATCGGCCGGAAAATAAACCTGTTTGATTTTTTCCGAGGTTTTGGCGGTATCCGGGCTTTGCTTGATGGCTAACAAGCCTTGCTGTAGCTCGGTAAACGGCATTGAGGGCAGCTTGAATTGGGTTTGAATCTGTTCGCTGTTTTGTTCCAAATGTGTCAGCACCGTTTGCCCGTCGGTCAATGTCAATGACAGGAATTTGTGCACATCCAACGCGGCGGCATTGCCCAACACATCAAGGTCGGCATCCGCATTGCCGGTGCGCAAAAAACCGTCGGGCTTGGGCTGGGAATCGGCAATTATTGAGCTGGTCTTTGCGCTGGGATGGGTGAATTTTCCGGGGTGGGTAATCATCGACAACCACCCTGCCCGTTTGGCTGCATCGGGCAGCCAGTTATCCAAGAGGAAGAGTTCAGTTGCTTCAAGTTCTATAGATTGCCTTTCTTCATCGCTGCTGCCGGGCTTTAGGTTTTTCTTGATCCGGGCTGCTTTGCGCTCGGACAAGAAACTTTCGATTGCGGGGTCTAACATATTACTGTCCTTCTAAATTGATGGCGAACGAGAGTGTAATGTAGGGTTGGTTATAAGTCGATCTGCGGATTACGCTGGTTTACGCTGGTTCCCAAGCTCCGGCTTGGGAACCCAGTGAGCAAAGCTCTAGCTTTGCGAGCCGGGAAGCTGGAGCTTCCCGTACTGAATTCCCAAGCAGGAGCTTGGGAACTAGCGCAATTGCTTAATACTTTTATGTACCCCTGAAATAGGCGATATTATCTCTATTTGTGGGTACAATATCACTTCTGTGAGAAACGGAGGTGATTTATGACAATTGAAGCAAACAAACAAGATATTTTGAAAGTCCGCATAGACGCTACAACATTGCAGTTACTTGAACAAGCTAGAAGCTATGTCGATTTAGATAAAAGTAAATTTATCCGCCAAAGCATTCGTGAAAAAGCCGAAGCCGTTATTTCGGAACATGAAAAAACCCAATTTAGCACCGAGGATTGGCACATGTTTTTTGAAATGTTGGATAACCCGCCGGAGCCAACAGAGCGAATGAAAAAAGCCGCATTGAACTATAAAAAAATCATTGCTGATGAAAGTTGAGCTTTTAGATATTAAAAAACATAACCGAAAAGCCTTTGACTGCGGTGTTGCAGCACTTAATCAGTATCTACAACAATTCTCTAATCAAGATCAAAAGCGTGACTTGGCCAGGGTTTATGTTTTAGCGGGGGACTCACAAATTATTGGTTATTACTCCATTAGCGCACATTCTGTATCAATAAATAACTTACCGGACAATAGAAAATTTGGTGTTTATCAAGACGTGCCTTTTTTGCTATTAGGCCGCTTAGCTGTTCATAAACAGCATCAGCGCCAAGGTTATGGTGACACCTTGATTTTTCATGCATTCAAAACGACGGCGGAGATTGCAGAAAAGGTGGGTATTCAAGGCATTATCGTCGATGCTAAAGACGATAATGCCGCCTGCTTCTATGAGAAATTCGGCTTCAAACAACTTGTACCAAACAAAAAACGCCTACTGTTACCTTTTTCAGCCATAAAAACTTTGTTTTAATCTGACTTATCTTTCCACAACCCTAATTGATCGCAATAACTCAATCTATTGCGGCTGTTAC
>JBAQYH010000943.1:0-5135 GCA_049299935.1 Methylobacter sp.
AGAGGGGCAGGAGCCCCTTCTGCTGACCCTCGATAAAAGCGAGGAGCGCAGGAAGCAAGCGGCAACCGGGTCGCCTTTTCTTTGGTTACTTTCTTTTGGCGAAGCAAAAGAAAGTAACTCGCCTTCGAGGGCGAGACCCCGATTCAAATAACCGTCGCGTTAGCGACTCTTTATACACCATTCAGTCGGATAACTGCGTAACATCAGTGATTAAGAAATGCGCATAAAATAACTTTAGAAGTTAAGACCCGGCAGGTTTTAAAAACCTGCCGGGTCTGGGGATGATAGCAGCAATGCTGTTTGCAAAAGTTATTTCAGGCGCGTTCCTAAGCGATGATAGCGAAAAGTTGGGATCAAGCGCAGGAAACATCCAGAAAATGCGAGTGATTCAAACGGACCTAACCCTAAAAACCGCAGCTGAGCATTCCAATGAACGCCATAAACACCGAGCCATTCGACGAATTGATCAGCCGGCTTCAAGCCTATGGTTACTCGGCGGACGCCGAATCGATTTCAAGCCTGAGAACTTCAGCCTGGACGTCCTCATCCGAGATGATTGGCGAACTGGGAATAGCGATTCTGGAAATTCAGTCTCATTGCGAGCCGGCGCCTGCTGAACTAAGGCAAGCGCTGGCTCGTTGTATGAAGGAAGTCAGGAAAGTTTGGCCTGGCATCAAATTATAATCCTGTCTTATCCCTGCTATATGGACTGGAGCGGAACTCAATAGGTTTTCATCAATCCATCCAGCGTCAGCCCGCAACTGGGCGCAAACGCCTTCATGAAGAAAATGACTTCCGGCTGCTCCGATGCGCCGATAGTTAAGGCCAATTGCCCGGCAGCGGTTTCAAACTCCGAATTCCCGGCCTTTAATTCAGCCTGGCATTTGAGATAAGCCGAGATTTTATCCGCCGCCTTGATAATCTCCACATGTTCCGGCGGCATCCGGTCGTGATGAATCAGCGCCTGGAAATCCGCCTGCAACTCAACCGGCAAAAGAGCCAGCAGCTCAATTTCGGCCTGATGTTCAATCCGCTTGTAGGCGGCGCTGATTTCCGGGGAATGATACTTGATCGGGGTCGGCAAATCGCCGGTAATCACCTCGGTAATATCGTGATACAAGGCCGCCGTAGCAATGGCATTGGCATCGACATTGCCGCCGTAATAGCGGTTTTTAATCAAGGCCAGGGTGTGGGCGATAACCGACACTTCCCAGCTATGCTCCATCACATTCTCATCATGCGCATTGCGCTTTAGGCCCCAACGCTTGATCCATCTGAGCCTTGATAAATAGGCGTAAAAACTGCTCGTTATCTCATTCATGTGCGTTATAAAGGTGTTTGCTGTTGTTCCAGAAGTGATAAGCCCTACTCGCCGGCGGCGATCTTATCGTTGTTGAACCGTTGGCGTTAATTCCCGTCCAGAAACTCGACCGGCTTCCTGGGCAGCTGGTTTTGTTGAGCCTGCATGCAGCGGATCGGAAAAACATAGGCGCCCTATTTTTCATTCATTAAGCCGCGTATGCATTTATAGCTGTTGATTATAGGGCTATGATGCTTAAATATACCATTTTGGTAATATCTAAACATCATGCTTATTCAGTGGTACCCCGGCCATATGCACAAGGCCAGCAAAGAGGTCAAAGAAATCCTGCCCCAGGTTGACCTGATCATCGAAATCCTGGACGCGCGCATTCCGTTCAGCAGCCAAAACCCGATGCTCACTGCCCTGCGCGGCGACAAGCCTTGCATCAAAGTGCTCAGCAAAAGCGACCTTGCCGATCCCGAGATCACCCAGCAATGGCAAGCCTATCTGGAGCGGGAGCAAGGCGTAAAAACCCTGGCGCTGACCACCGAGCAGCCCGAAAAAATGCGCCAGCTGCCCGATCTGTGCCACAAGATGCTGCCGAATAAAGCCAGCAGCGACAAACCCATCCACACATTAATCATGGGCATACCCAATGTCGGCAAGTCCACGCTGATCAACATCCTGGCCGGCAGAATGATCGCCAAAACCGGCAACGAACCGGCCATCACCAAGACCCAGCAGCGCATCGACATCGGCCACGGCATTATTCTGTTGGACACGCCCGGCATGTTGTGGCCCAACGTCGAAAACAAGAACAGCGGCTACCGGCTGGCGACCACCGGCGCGATCAAAGACACCGCGATCAGCCATGAGGATGTCGCCTTCTTCGCCGCTGAATACCTGTTGCAGCATTACCCGGATCTGCTGCAAGACCGCTATCAGCTCGAACAGCTCCCGGAAAGAGAGCAACAGCTGATGGAAGCCATCGGCAAAAAACGCGGCTGCCTGCGCTCGGGCGGACATATCGAGATGGATAAAGTATCCAAAATATTGCTGTCTGAATTGCGCGCCGGAACTATCGGCAGGATCAGCCTGGAAACCCCTGCCATGATGGAGAAAGAATTGACCGAGCTGGTTATTATTCGCGAGCAGAAAGAGGCCAAGAAAAAAGCGAGGAAGCAGAAATGGAAAGGGTCGAACTAAACTGAATTTATATTGAACCGCAGGATAAGCTGCACAACGTGAAACGCATCATTTGCGATTGCACAGTTTCAAATCCTAAACCCTTTAACGCATAGCCGCCCGTGCCGCCTCAGCCAAAAACACCGAACGTGTTAGATGCTTGTCATGGGTATAGTCATCAATGCGTTTTAGTAATAACTTCGGCAAAACTATATCGATTTTTTCGGCTTCGCCCTCAAAAGCTGCTGTATCCACATCAACTAATGCCCACACACCACCGGCATAATCCGGATTATTTTGGTGCCGGCTAATAGGCGTAATACTAGGCATGTCTTGCCCGTCTTCCAACAATCCTTCCAGATGTAATTCTATCGCTTCTTTAACCGACTCCAACGCATCGTCTATGCTATCTCCAGCAGAGAAGCAACCGGCTAAATCCGGTACGGTCACGCCATAGCGTTGACCGTCATCTGAGTGTAATACTACGGCAATTTTCATTTCCAACCTGCCTGCTTGTAAATGTTAATGAGTGTTCCTTTTGGAATGTCTCCGTCGGGATGTTTAACGGTAACCAGCCCTTTTCTACTGTTGTGTTTAAATTGATGGTGAGAGCCTTTGACCCTTACAAGCACCCAGCCGTCTTGTTCTAATTGCTTAATGAGAGTTTTACTATTCATAAATAATCTTTCAACGGCTTACCTGTTTTTAACAGTCGTTCTAATCTTACCAGCGTATTTGCTTGTTTTACCAGCTGGTAATTTTTTCAATTCAACAACAAAACTATGAGCTACACGACAACATCGAACACCCCGCCCGTTGCCTTGCCCAGTCCGGACGTTTCAGGGCAAATTCCTCTTTGCCCGGTTGTTCGTCGTAGGGATGGCGTAACAGTTCCAACAACTCATTAACCATCGAAAAATCGCCCTGCTCTGCTTTGTCTATCGCCAGTTGCGCGAGGTAATTGCGTAAAACGTATTTGGGATTAACGGCATTCATCGTCTTGATTCGCACAGCATCGTCCACGCCGGAATTTTGCACCCGTTTGATATAAGACCTAAGCCAGTTGCCAAGACGTGCTTTGTAGTCGTCGGTTATTTGCTCCGGCACATAATAGGCCTCCATCAGCGGGGCCATCAAATCCTCATTACTGCGTTCAACATCCATGACCAACTCCGCAAGTTTGCGATAAAAAATGGTCATGTCCGTTTCAACCGATTGCAGCAGGATCAATAACTCGGTATTTAGTTCGTGATCAATCGCCGAATCATAGGCCCCCAGACCCAGCTTTGCGGCGACCATGGCTTGCCAACCTTGCTCAAAGGTGTCTTTATAGGCATTGATCGCTTGTTGCAAGGGTTCGACCTGCTCAATAAGCGGATAGATCGCATTAGCCAGCTGGCCCAGATTCCAGAATGCGATTTGCGGCTGGTTGCCGAAACGGTACCGCCGCTCCGCCGCATCGGTGGTATTCGGCGTCCAGTTGGGATCGTAATTTTCCAGCCAGCCGTAGGGGCCGTAATCTATGGTGAGGCCGACTATCGACATATTATCGGTATTCATCACGCCATGGACGAAGCCGACGCGCTGCCAGTGCACGATCATCTCCGCCGTCCTGCGGCAGACCTCTTCGAACCATTTCAGGTAAACGTCAAACGACGGTTCGCCCAAATGCGGGAAGTCGGTGCGGATGGTGTAATCCACTAGTCTTTTCATCAGCTCAATCTCGCCCCTGGCCGCAAAAATCTGGAAATTGCCGAAACGGGTAAACGACGGCGCAACCCGGCACACCACCGCGCCCGGTTCGGGCTTGGGATTGCCGTTGTAGAACATATCCCTTATAACCTCCTCGCCGGTCAGTATCAGGCTCAATGCCCGCGTGGTCGGCACGCCCAGATGATACATGGCCTCGCTGCACAAAAACTCGCGCACCGATGAGCGCAACACCGCCAGGCCGTCCGCAGTCCTTGAATAAGGCGTTTCTCCTGCGCCTTTCAACTGTAATGTCCAATGCTCGCCCTGGCAATTGAGCGCTTCGCCCAGGTTAATCGCGCGCCCGTCACCGAGCTGCCCGGCCCAGTTGCCGAACTGGTGCCCGCCGTAACAGGTCGCATAAGGGTCCATGCCGGGCAGCAGACGATTGCCGGCAAACACTTGGGTAAAATCGGCGGACTCGCAAATTTCCGCACTCAAACCCAGTAGCTCTGCAACCTCCCTGGAATAAGCGACCATTTGCGGAGCGGCAACCTTGGTCGGCAACACCCGCGAATAACAGGCGCCGATCACTTGGCGGCGAGTGTTGGCGGTTTCGGGGTCTGCGGGTAACTCGCGGACAAAACGATTATCGAAGACCAAGTCTTCGAGTCGGGAAATGTTGGTTTGGGGCTTCATCTACCCTCCCCTTTTCAGCAAACAAGCGCTTGCCGGTTTTTTCATTGGTTGCCGCATAAGCATAAAATTCCAGGCCGGTTCGATAGGCGATTAGTAACAATTTGGCCTATTCTAGCGTTAAAAATGAATTCTCCTTGATATTCAGTTAAAATAACCATGTTAATAAGCCTCCGCTTTGGGTTGGCGGTGTGTCGTTTTATTTAATGTATTTTTCTGAGGTCGTCGTATGCGTAAAAATCTTCTTACCTTCATTGGGGGC
>JBAQYH010000944.1:0-3400 GCA_049299935.1 Methylobacter sp.
GAATTCATATTTCCCGGTCATCGCGTTCAGGCTGTCGATAATGTCGGTGCCGACTTTCATGCTGTTTTCGACCAGTTTCTCCTCTTCCATAACATGCAGAGTCGCAAGACCTGCCGCCATCGCCATATTGTTTTTGGAGAAGGTGGAGCCATGGACGACAGCGCGGTCCATGCGGTTATATACGGTATCCATGATTTTTTGGGTGATCGCGACGGCGCCGACCGGGACAAAACCGCCGGACAGGGCTTTAGCCATACAAATCATGTCCGGTTTGACGTTCCAGTGGTCGATTGCCCAGAATTTTCCGGTGCGCCCCAAGCCTGTCTGGACTTCGTCGGCGACGAACAAGGTGCCGTATTTTTTGCATAAGCGTTCGACTTCCGGCAAATAATTGTCATCCGGTACGTTAACGCCTTTACCCTGAATAGGTTCGACGACGAAAGCGGCGACGTCTTTATTGCTTAAGGCTTGTTCCAGCGCGGCAAGATCGTTGAAAGGCACGGCGCTGCAACCGGGCAGCAGAGGGCCGAAGCCTTCGCGGAAAATGTTTTCGCCGTTTAAGGACAGCGAACCCATGGTCAGGCCGTGATAGCCGTGTTCGCAAAAGACGATTTTTTCACGCTTGGTAGTGTAGCGGGCAAATTTGATCGCCGCTTCAACGGACTCGGTTCCGGAATTGCAAAAGAACATCTTGTTCAGGTTATCCGGCGTGGTTTTCAGGATTTCCTGCGCCAGCAATCCGCTGAGTACCGACACATCCATTTGCACCAGATTGGGCAATTCCAGTGTTAAGGTCTCGGTCAATGCGCTGACCACGGTCGGATGATTGCGGCCGATCGCAAATACGCCGAAACCGCTCAGTAAGTCCAGATATTCCGTACCGTCCTGGTCATAGAGATATTGTCCGATCGCTTTTTTGTAGTGGCGGTCATAGCCTATGGTTTTTAACACCCTGACCATTTGATTATTCAAATACTGTTCGTGCAGATCGAATTTGTCAGTGCTGTGTTGAGAAAAAAGTTCGGCGATGCTGAATGACATTAGGTACCTCAAAAAATTAAATGCTTTTGCCGCTGAAAGCAGGCAGGACTATTAAAGAACACATCACTGTGAAAGTAAGGCCTATGGCCAATACTAAACCCATGCTTGCCATACCCTGGTGAGCGGTGAAGGCAAGGCTGGAAAAACTGCACAAGGTTGTTATGGAGCTGAAAATAATGCCGCGGGTGGTGCTGCTTTGCAGTAAATTTTCATCTTCACCGGAACTGGAGTGGTGTCTGTGCATGATCAGGATGCTGCTGTCGATACCCATGCCCAGCAGTAAAGGCAGTGCGATGATATTGGCGAAATTGAAAGGGTTATCCAGTAACACGTTGGTTGCACCGGTCAACAAAGCGGCGAGCAACAATGGCATGATGATCAATAAGGTTTTTCTGACGCTTCTGTACATGAGCAATAATAACAGAACAATGGCAATAAAAGCACCGCTAAAGGCTTTAATAAATGCCTTGACTATCGCATCGCCGCCCGCCTGATTGATAATCGGCAGGCCGGAAACCGTGTTGTCGACGGATTGCACCTGGGTTACAAACTCTTTCAGGTTCTCCGGCTTATTTTGGTCTTTTTCAGGCGTGATCAGGACTCTGTAGAGACCGCCGGCGCTGATCCAGTGCGATCTTATCTCCGACGGTAAATCGTCCAATCCGAATGCGGTTGCAGTCAAGCTGGTTCGGAGGCGTTCTATGGTAAACGGCAGCAGGCCTAAAATGTTTTTTTCCAGTTGTATGTAATCGGCGGTTGGAGTCGGAGCGCTGTCTGCCTTTTGTATGAACGCTTCGACACGTTGCTGTAGTTGCTGCAAGGTTTGTTGCGGCACATTAGGGTATTTTTCAGCAATGGCTTTTTTCAGCGCTTCGTTGAATTTAATCAAGGCGGCCTGCTGGTTGGCGGTATCGAGGGTGCTGTCGAAGTTTTCAAGTTGCCCGCCCAGCATCAGGTTTAAATCTTCAATGGTTGCCAGTTTCTCGTCCTGGTCTTTAGCGACAAAATTGGCCAAGGTGACGGTTTCATGGACGGACGGTTGCTGAGCCAGCCGGGCGGTAATTTTATCGGCGGCTTCAAGATTGTTTGCCAGTGCAGTCAGCGCAAACGGGGAGTCGGTTTTGGATTTCAGCAGTTCCTTAATGGTTACGACCGATTCGCTGTGGGGATCCCTGAGGTTAATAGGGTTGTAATCAAAGGTAAGATCGGTCAAGACAAAGCAGGCGCCGATACCCAGCAATATCGAAACGATTTTGATGCCGGTTGAAAAACGGAACGGGAAGGTAATGATAAATTTCGGGGTTAACGGCGAGCGTATCGGCTTTACATCGTTAACAGGAAAAACGCAGAATAGGGCGGGCAGAACGGTCAGCGAAATAATCAGGCCGATAAAAATGCCGCCGCCTGAAATAACGCCCAATTCGGATACGCCTGCATAATCCGTCGGTATAAAGGCAAAAAAGCCGATTGCCGTGGCCAGCGCGCATAAAAACAGAGAGGAGCCGACATCGCGGATGCTGATCAGGATCGCTTCGCTGTTCGATAAGCCGTCCGCCTTGCCTTCCCGGTAATGCAGGCAGATATGGATCGCGTAATCGACCCCCAGCCCGATATATAAACTGGCAAAGGCAATCGAAATGACATTTAAATGCCCCACGGTGACGGCTGCGAATCCGGCGGTGAATATCAAGCCCATCACCAGCACGATATAGGTGGTAATCAGCAATCTTACTGAGCGCAGCCCTATCCATTGGACGCCGAACACTAAAACCAGCGACAACAAGCCGGAGAAAGTGGCGCCTTTGGTGACGCTCTCAAGCTCTTCATGTTCCAGGGCGGTCTCGCCGGTCATGCGAATACTGATTGATGGGTTTTCGGCCATGATGGCGCGACTGATTTCGCGCGCGGCCGAAAGTGCAACATCAGCGGGCAGCATCTCGTTAAAATGCATTTTAGGCTTGGCGATGACGATAGTCCGGTTGGCTTTGATTTGTGTTGTATCCTTGTCGCTATCGGTGTCTGGCTTGTTTTCAGACAGGATGTTTTGCCAGGACAAATAGTGCGACTGGCCGTTTATCTGGTTTTTCAGGGCGTCGTCGATGGCAATCAGTATCGGATTCAAGTCCATCGGCAAGGCATTATTGTCATGCCGGTTAAGCGCCTGGCCGATAATGCCGAACAGGCCTTCAAGGTGATAATTTTGGGCCAGATGTCCTATAAAGGGCTGCGTATCGGTGAGTTTTTGGGCAAATTTATTCAGCTCGTCTTGATTGAGATAGAGCAGGGCTTGTTGCCTGAAAAACGCATTGTCTGTGGGGATGTAGGCAGAATCGAAGCGGTCGTTTGCTTTGTTTAGTTG
>JBAQYH010000945.1:0-3072 GCA_049299935.1 Methylobacter sp.
TCATGACAAGGAGTTTTATCATGCCATGCGTAGCGCCTTGCACAGCGACGGCCAGTGGGAAGGAGAAATATGGGATCGCCACAAGGATGGCCATATCTATCCAAAATGGGTCGCCATAACGGCTGTCAGGGACAATTCAGGATGCATCACCCATTTTGTGGCTAATTTCACGGACATCACCGAGCGCAAGGCATCCGAGGAAAAAATCAGGAATCTGGCTTTCTACGATACCCTGACGGAATTAGCGAACCGGCGTCTCCTGACTGAGCGCCTGGAGCGCGCTATCGCCATTCATATGCGCACTGGAAATCACGGTGCGTTGCTGTTTCTAGACCTGGATAATTTCAAGCTGCTCAATGATACCCAGGGGCATGGTGTGGGCGATGAACTGCTGGTTGAAGTCGCGCACCGATTGAAAGCCTGTATCCGGGAAACAGATGCCGTCGCCAGGCTGGGCGGCGACGAATTTGTCGTGCTGCTGGAAGAGCTGGACGCAGCGATTGACAGTGCCGCCGTTAAGGTAAAGACGGTTGCGGAAAAGATTGTTTCAGTGTTGGCGGAACCTTATGTCTTAAGTAATGTCGTACATAACTGCTCCAGCAGTATCGGCATAGTCTTGTTCAGCAATCCGGTCACCACGGCCGAGACCGTGCTGGCACAGGCGGATACGGCCATGTATGCCGCCAAAAAAAGCGGCAAGAATGCATACCGGTTTTTTGATCCTGCGATGCAGCAAGAATTGGAACAACGGGTAAAATTTGAGTCCGCCTTGCGGCACGCGATCAACAACGATCAGTTAAGGCTCTTTTACCAGCCGCAGGTTGATGACCATGAGCGGATGATAGGCGTGGAAGCGCTGATTCGCTGGCATCATCCGGAGCTTGGCTTGATTCTTCCAGTCCAGTTTATTCCGTTGGCCGAAGAGACAGGCATCATCCTGGTCATCGGGCGCTGGGTGCTGGAAACTGCCTGCGCCCAACTCAAGGCATGGAGAAATCTGCCCTCGACCCGAAACTTAAGCATTGCGGTAAACGTTAGCGGCAAACAGTTCTACCAGCCTGGTTTCGTTGATGAAGTGCGCGAAATCATGGAGCAATACGCCATAGAGCCTTCGCAACTTAAACTGGAACTGACCGAAAGCATGGTATTGAAAGAAATGGATGTCGCCGTCGCAAAGATGCTCGAACTCAAATCCATCGGCGTACTGCTGTCCATGGACGATTTCGGTACCGGCTACTCATCGCTCAGCTACCTGAAAAACCTGCCTTTCGACCAGATCAAAATCGATAAAAGTTTCGTAGAGGGCATCAAGGAAAACAGCAATGATTCCTACATCATAAGCAGTGTGTTTGCCCTGGGTAAATTTATGGGGATAAACGTGGTCGCGGAAGGCGTGGAGGATGTCGAACAGGATGAGCTTCTAAAATCGATGGGCTGCACGGTATTTCAAGGTTACCTGTTCGGCAAACCGGTCCCTGTCGAGGAGCTGGAAAGTTGGTTACAGACAGCGCCTTGAAGTTAAAAGGCCGCTATCGGCAACGGCTTTGCTACACAATTTGTAACTACTCAGCGTATGACCCAATACCATTAATTAATCGCCGTAGGAGCGAGCCAAGCCCGCGATGAGAAGGCTTGAGTACTTCCATCGCGGGCATGGCCCGCTCCTACTCAGTACCATTACGTCATGACACTGACTAGTTACCACAATTTTTTGAAGACAACCGGCGGTTCGCCTGTCAAAATCGCGAAACGTTTTCATCGAACCGAACTGTTTCGTCACCAGTGGAGCCCTAGCTGCCATGAAACTGCAACAAGTTGATATACATAACGCCATTACCGCCTTAAGCTGCGCACTCGACTTAGTGGGCGTCGACGAAGTCAGGCACGGCAAGCGGGTCGCGGTTATCGCCAGGGCTATTGCCCGGCACTTGAACTGGACGGAGGCTGACTGCCTGTCCATTCTTTACGCCGGTATGCTGCATGATTGCGGGGTTTCCAGGATTCATGAGCACCACCAGCTCACCGAAACGCTGGAATGGGACGGTGCGAACGATCATTGCATCCGCGGCGCCGATTATCTGTCGACCTGTCCGCCGGTGGCGCATCTGTCCGCCGAGATTCGCTATCATCACACCCGCTGGGAAGAACTGCTGGAGACGCCTATCGATCAGCGCATTCGCTTACGCGCCAACCTGCTGTTTTTGGCGGATCGTATCGATGTGCTGCAAGCGCCATTCCTGAACACCGGCCGGATACTGATCGAATATCCGGCGATTATCGCCCTGATCAAAACGCTGTCCGGCTCATTGTTTGCGCCGGAGCTGGTGGACGCCTTTGCCGCAGTCGCCGATGTCGAGGCTTTTTGGCTGGCTATGGAACCCGAATACCTGGATGAAGATTTACGCAGCATCGGCCGCCATATTCAAACGACCCTGCTCGACATTCCCGCACTCAAAGAGCTGGCGCGGCTGTTTTCGCGCGTGGTGGACGCCAAATCCCCGTACACCGATGAGCACTCGCAACGGGTAGCGCATATCGCCCGGCAATTGGCTGTCGATTTCGGCATTAAAGGGTATGAACTTGAGCAGGTCGAAATCGCAGGCCTGTTGCACGACATCGGCAAATTGCGGGTCTCGGAAGACATCATCGACAAACCGGGCAGCCTGACGCCGGAGGAACGGGCTACCATGCACCGCCACAGCTACGATACCTTCCGCATCCTGCAACGCGTGTTCGACGACTCGAAGATCCCGGTATGGGCCGGATTCCACCATGAGACCCTGCTCGGCGACGGTTATCCTTTTAAAAACGGCAACCGGGAACTGGATCTGGAATGCCGCATCATTACCGTCGCCGATATTTTCCAGGCATTGGCCCAACAAAGGCCTTATCGCCCCACCATGAGTCTTGAATTTATTCTGAACGATTTACAGTCGCGCGTTGCCAGCGGCCATCTCGACGCGGCAGTGGTGGCTAAATTGACCGATAACGCCGAGCTGTATTACCGGCTGGCGGTGGCTTGATATATTGATTCTTTGTAACGACTCCGCGAATGCTAACGATGATTAATGG
>JBAQYH010000946.1:0-5034 GCA_049299935.1 Methylobacter sp.
TGCACCGGCTGCATCAAACCACCGGGCGCGTTATAAGCATGGCTTTGGAGCCTGAACCGGGCTGCTTGCTGGAAACCTGCGACGATGCTGCGGCATTTTTTACCGGACACCTGTTCGCCCAAGCCGCCACGCAGCAAACCATGGCCTTGACCGGATTGGACGAGGCCGCCGCGCAAGCCCTGCTGCATCGCCATCTGGGCTTGTGCCTGGATGCGTGTCACGCTGCGGTAGCTTTTGAAGAGCCGGATGTTTGCTTGGCTCAGTTGCGTCAAGCAAACATCCCCATCCATAAAGTACAGCTTTCCGCCGGGCTGAGTGTGGCACCGCCAGGGCCGGAGCAACGGGCGGCGCTGGCGCCGTTTGCAGAAGACGTCTATCTCCATCAAGCGGTTGCCCGCAGCCGGCAAGGCTTAAAGCGCTATGCCGACTTGCCGGATGCCTTGGCCGATGACAGCACAGCTGACGAATGGCGCATTCACTATCATGTACCCATTTGGGCCGATCGCATGGGCGCGTTCGCCACCACCCGGCCGTGGCTGGAAGCCTTGCTGGATTTGCACCGGCAAAGCCCAATCTGCGCCCATTGGGAAGTGGAAACCTACACATGGTCGGTGCTGCCGGAATCCTTGCGTCCCGGCACTGTGGACGCCGCTATCGCCCAGGAATTGCAATGGGCCAAGGAACGCTTGATATGAAGAACTGGCTGGTATGGCTGCGTTTGGGCCGCATTTCCAACCTGCCCACGGTGTGGAGCAATGTGCTGGCCGGTACGTTGTTGGCCGGTGCCCAGCCTGATGTAAATACGGGTTTGGTATTGCTCGCGGCCTCGTTGCTGTATGAAGGCGGCATGTGGCTCAACGATGCGTTCGACAGCGCCATTGACGCCCGCGAACGGCCGCAACGGCCCATTCCTTCCGGCGAGATTGCCGTGCGTAGCGTATTCGCCGTCGGCTTCGGTCTGCTTGGCGCAGGCGTGGCGCTATTGTCGGCCTCGGGCCGGCCGGCGACAGTCTCAGCCTTGCTGCTGGCGCTGGCCATCATCGGTTATAACCTGCATCACAAAGGCGTAGTTTGGAGCCCCTGGCTGATGGGCTTATGCCGTGCACTGGTTTATGTTACGGCCGGTTTGGCCGCATCGGTCGAACCGGAGCCGCGCCTGATATGGGCGGCTGTTGCGCTGCTAGCTTATGTGGCGGGTTTGAGCTACGCCGCCAAGCAGGAAAACCTGGATCAGTTCCGCGCCGGCTGGCCGCTGGCCCTGTTGTCCGCGCCGCTGTTGTATGGGGCCGCGCACATCGGTTGGGCAGCATTGCCCTATCTCGTCTTGCTTGGCGCGTGGCTGGCCCATTGCCTGTTATTGCTTTACCGCCGACACGAAATCCGCCGCGCCGTGGAAGGTTTTATCGCCGGTATCGCTTTGGTCGACGCCCTATTCATTGCCGGCAGCGGTGCGCCTTTATTGGCTCTGGCTGCTGTAGCGGCTTTTGTCCTTTGCCTGCTCTGGCAGCGACGGGTGGCGGGAACGTGAGGCGATTTCCGAAAAAGAGCCGCTCATCAAAAAGCGGACGATTCCTTTTGGCAGATCCATTATTTTAAAAACCGCAGTTTGTTTGTCCACGAAAAACACGAAAAACACAAAATAAATCAGTATGTTGTGTTGACTTAGCCCTTTACCCTTTGGGTGATGGCTTACAGATTGGCGTCTATTTGAATATTTTCGTGTTTTTCGTGGACGAAATGATTTTTAGGATTATTGCTAATCATCCTGCCGTCCCCTTCGACAAGGCTCTCCTGAGCGTAGCCGAAGGGCTCGGCGAACGGTTAAGCTTGGCAACTTGTCCCGCTTTAACTGAAAAGCCCAAATTACACCATTCAGTTTTCATGTTTTTTTGGTGAATGCCGCCTTCAGGGAAGACGAAACTAACGAATTACATTCGTAAGCATATGATTACAATCGTAATTTTATTTGACAATGCGGGTTTTAAAGATAGCATGTGGAATCCTGTGACTGGGCTGAGTAATCCCTGGTTAGTGCGATTCATTTAAGTGCCTGCCTCACCATATCGATATGGGTGTAGTGAGTTACCTTAAATCTGCCGCGCTTAGCGATTGCCGGTCAATTCCAGGAATTAGCGTGGCATACAGCTAAAGCTACAAGGTGCTGAAAGTTGCTCATGAAATCAACGGTATCGATTTATTTCAATGATCCTGTCGCAAGTAACTCTTGGTATCGTTTTGGATGCGCTTTAGTTGAAGCCACTTTTTCAATCGATGGTAAATGGTGTTTCCGGTAAGGTATTTATGAAGACAATCAATTTAAAATATTTATTGTACGCGGCAAGCTTGGTATTGATGGCGAGCGTAGTGCAGGCGAATGAAGGGCGCGATCTCAAAGACAAAGCTGCGGCGTTGCGTCATTACTATTACACCGGCGGAACCCACAACGACAAGGACTGCACGCCGCCCAAGAAGTGCGTGTACGAACGCACTGCCGGAGAGCCCAGCGACCCCGCATTTCCAATCTACTGGACTAGCGAATGGACTATGTACAGGGTCTTCAACAATTACGATAAATTCCCGCCGCCCTATGCCTTGCCGCCTGCCGGGTTGACCCCGGCGGATTATGAAGTCTCGTATGGCGCGACCTACTACGACTCGACCTACAAACCCGCCGACCGCGACGGCGAAGGCGCAATGATGGAGCACTATGAAAAACGCTGCCTGCCCATTTTCCCGATAAAGAACGACTTCACCTGTTCCTTCGTATCCTTGGGTAACAAGGCCTATTTCCTGCGCTATGAAGACCGTCCGGCTGGAACGCCGAAGTGTTGCCAGTTCTCTCTTAAAAATCATCCGCCGCGCACCGATTTCATCAAGCATCTGCCTTACAATAAAGAGAAAAGCACGCACATCGGCGGTACTGTCCAAGCTTATTCGATGGAAGTCGGATCCAAGACGCAAAAGATCCTGTTCGGCTATTCATTTGAAGCAACCCCCACGCCGGATAGCTTCGACAAGACGGCGGCGCCGTACCGCCACCCGCAATCGTTCTTTTTCTCGGGTTCCCCTACTATTCCGCCCGACGCTCCCATTGTCAGCCAAAACTACACCGATTTCAGGATGCAGCGGCCGGATCCGCACCAGACTTGGGATCAGGTAGCACAAATGTGTCCAGCCGACCCAGAGTGGTGTTGCCTGTTTGCATCCGATTGCCCCAAGAAAAATGACAAGGCCCTAAATGCCACAGAGACTGCCCCCGAGTGGTCGACCATAAACAATAAGGACCAAACACAATGAGCTATCTCGATTTTCCGCGCCTGAATTTTAAGGGTTATTTTCAGGCAGACGTGTCCACTGTCAACAACAGGGTGGACAATTTCAATATCGACACCTTCGACCCCGGAAACCAGGAACTGCATCCTGACTATATTAAAAACGGCAACTGGAATCCGGTCGGCACCGGAGTCTTCCGGCTGATTGATTGCCGTGTTACAGGCGGTTGCCTGGATGGCCGTGCCATAGACCCGGCCGATCCGGTCATGGGGATGCTGCTGGAAAATGCCGACCAGCGCGTCTCAGGCAAGCTGGTCGATCTCGACCCGCAGCAGCAAATGGTGTCGCAAATCTGGGGCATGAAAGTGCGACTGGCCCAGGACGGCAATCTGGCTTTGTTCGACGGAGAATATGAACCGGCGGCTTTTATCAATCTGTGGCCACGCCAAAAGCACAGTACTGCGCCTGATGATCAGACTCTGGCGGCGGTTTACCAATCGATTTTGCACAATGTTCACTGGCACGGACATGGCGGTTCGGCCTTGCTGGAAGCCTTGCAGCATGCCTCGGCTAAAGGCGGCTTATCGATTAACATGAATGTCTACGGCTATGGGCGCGACCCGAATATCCCGCGTTATACGCTGGGTCATGTAGTCGGTTCAATCGGCCCGTATCACCCTAACGAGCCTAAGCATTTTGTGCTGGGGCGGCAAATGGTCAGCGCCGCCGCCATTTTTTCCGATACAGACGTTTACAGCTTTGCTGCCAAGGTAGATGAGCAAAAGCATATCGTATCGGCCGATTTCGGTAACGCACTGCAAATTATCGATGCCAATAGCGGTTTGCTCGATATTGGCACCCTGTCGTTGGCGGTTTGCAAAGATGCGAATGCCGGAGTGCTTTCCAGTGTCACTCCCGATCAAGTCGAGATTCTGGGCAATCTTGATTACCAACAAGCGGAATGGTATGCGCGAACGGCCGGCATACAAGAATTCGATTACAGCGCCAATCCCTGGGTGGTCTCTAATATCGGCAGCCACCCGCTGTTGTTGCTGGGTGCGTTGGCCGGTGGGGCTTATCCGGTCAAAATTCAGGAATCGCTGGACGGCCTGTATGTAAGAGCCGACAATTTTGTCTGCCGCATTAACCCCGGCGCCAAATCCGTGGTCGATTTGTATGCAACCCGCTATGGCCGGCGGCTGGGCCAAGCCGAGGTCTCGATTTACAGTAATCAAGGGGTGATCGGCGTCACCGGCACTAACCCCGTAAAGCCGAAACAGCCGGTGCCCGAGACCTGCATCCCTACCGATGCGATTAGTTACCCAGCCCAGGTGCAGACCGACCATCACGGCAAGGCGGCACTGGAGATCACGGCTGCCGCCGAGGGGCCGGGTAACCCGCGCGGCTACATCGACGGCCAATTGTATGGGGTCGGCTACAGTCTGCTCGGTCAACCGCAAAATTATATTGCCAATGACTGGAACTTTATCAGCACACTGATTTTCAATTTGACGGAGGTGCCGGAGCAGCCGACGTGGTATCAGGACATCCAGCCGATCTTCGAGCAATACGGCAACCTGTATCCGATTATGAGCAAGTATCTGGTCGATCTGGGTAAGTATGATTCGGTAGTCAAGCATCTTAAAATCCTGGAACTGGCGTTTTCACTGCCGGCCGAAAATCCCAACTACATGCCGGTCACGCGCGATTTGTCCGATCATAAGCGAGAGATGATCCTGAAGTGGATGCGCAGCCCTGATG
>JBAQYH010000947.1:0-4520 GCA_049299935.1 Methylobacter sp.
GCATATCGACCAAATAGGCCAATTTATCCCGGCGCCAGGGCCAGCGGCCTTCTTTGGCAAGGCTTTCCTCGTCTATATCGATAATGACAATGCGCGGGTCGACGGTGTTGACAACCGTTGTCCGCAAACGCAGGTCATATAAAATATTTTCCATGCGCTGCAGGGTTGGGATATTCAGCCACTGTGCGGTGTGCGCCATGAATACCAGCGTGATGACGACACATGCCAGAAAACGATAGGATTTAAGCCATTTATTACTGAATTTCATCAAAGAAGCCTAGTTGGCGCACCGCGCGCCTTTATTGATCTTGGAGTTTTAGGAAATGGTGCGCGATGCGCACCTTGCAAGATTGTCGTGCCCGTTCTTAGTCAACGTCGTTCTGGAAATCATCCAGAAATTTTTCTGCATATTTTTTGTAAATCTTCTGCTCGATAAATGCGTCATACAGATCGGGATCAATATGCCGCTCTTCTTTCATTTTCTTTAAGATAAACAGAGCTTCGGAAAGTTTTTTTCCCGGTTTATAAGGCCTGTCTTTTGCCGTCAATGCCTCGAATACATCCGCTATTGCCATTGCCCGTGCAGGGATGGACATTTCTTCGCGGCTAAGACCTTTGGGATAGCCCTTGCCGTCCATGCGCTCATGATGACCGCCTGCATATTCCACGACATTTTGTAAATGTTTGGGGAATTTAATGGTTTCCAGCATGGAAATGGTAACGTTGATATGGTTGTTGATGACTTTTCGTTCCTCGGAAGTCAACGTGCCCCGGAATATGCTCAGATTATAAATCTCTTCGTCGCTTAATAAGGGGGCATCGGCATCGTTTAGCGACCATGTAAGCTTTTGCAACGAGTGAAGGCGGGAAATGTCTTCATCCGACATGGCTTCTCCGCCGGTATTGCAGCAACGGATAAACGCCAGATCGTCATCTAATCGGGCAATGTTGGCCTGGAAAGACCGTTCCAGTTCCGGTGAGGCGGGCTTGTTGTTTTGCTGCGCTGTAAGCCGTTGTTTGAGAAAAGCGATTTCCTGGTCGCGTTTTAGTACTTCAAAGCGGGTTTCCAGCAAATGAATACGGTCAAAAATACCTTCCAGTTTTGTGGCCTTGTCTATGACATGCTCGGGCGTGATGATTTTGCCGCAGTCGTGCAGCCAAGCTGCGATACTCAGCTCGTAACGATCTGCCTCAGTCAGCCTAAAGTCCTGCAAATAACCATGGTTAGTGTCATGGGCCGCTTCAGTCAGCATTGAAGTTAATTCCGGGACGCGGCGGCAATGCCCGCCGGTATACGGCGATTTTTCATCAACCGCCGTCGCTATTAACTTGACCAGCGACTCGAACATGTTTTCCAGGTCAATAATCAGCTGTTGCTTGGTTAAGACGGTAGCTGCTTGTGAAGCCAATGCTTCGGCAAAACGTTGCGAGACTGAATCGAAGTTGGTGATTTCATTGGTTTCATGGTCAATGGCGTTAATCAGTTGCAGGATCCCGATGATTTCACCTTGATGATTGTTTAAGGGAATGGAAAGGAAAGATTTTGAGCGATAATTATTTTTCTTGTCGAATGCTTTGGTGCCGGTAAAATCGAAATGAACGGCATCGTAGGCATCGGCAATGTTAATGGTTTTATTGTTATGGTAAGAATAGCAGACGACATTCTTAAGATTGGCTTCTCCATTTTCACCGTAAAGAGGGATATTGGGAATGTTAAGTGCATTGCCGCCGCCGCCCAAAGAAATACCAAGGCTATCGGAATGGATGATTTCTATTTTTATGGTATTGCCTTCAACCCGGTATATCGTTCCTCCATCAGCGTTGGTAATGGATTTTGCCCCTAACAGGATTTTTTCCAATAATTTCACCGTATCTTTTTCGGCGGAGAGTGCAATGCCGATGTCGGTCAATTTTTCAACTTGACCGATGATCTTTTGCATATCGGTGGAAAGCCCATTATCAACCCGGATACCCATAGTGGTTTTTTCAAACTGATTGATGGTGTTTTGCGTGGTCATTTACTGAGTGTGCGATATTTGGAAAATATTTTCGAACTATAGTCCATGTGAGTTTACGACGCAAAAATAGATTATTGTTTCCACTAAGTTCTTTAAAAAAACGAGGATAGTATTAATGGCTCGGTATTCTTCGAACCGATCATTAGGAGGCGGTGAAAGAATGATGGATTAAAGAATAACCACTTCGCGGTAAATAATTTTTTGCCTGACTTGGAGTATGCTTTCACAGTCCCATCAGGGTCTTGACATGAATGGCAACGCTTGCAGCTAACGCCCTGAGGTTATACCCGCCTTCCAACGCTGAAATAATCCGGCCTTTACAGCAGTTGTCGGCGATGTGCATGAGTTCTTGGGTAACCCATTTGAAGTCATCTTCAACCAGCATGATAGATGCTAACGGATCATCTTTGTGGGCATCGAAGCCGGCTGAAATCAGCAATAAATCAGGCCTGAAGTTTTTGAGAGCCGGTAAAATGATGCTGCTGTATTTTTGCCTGAATTCGACGCCTGAGTCGCCCGCCGCCAGCGGCACATTGATAATATTGCCGACACCGGTTTCTGCCGGATGGCCGGTGCCCGGATAATGCGGCATCTCATGGCTGGACGCGTAAAGTATATTGGGCTGATTGTAAAAAGCCGCCTGTGTGCCGTTGCCGTGGTGGACGTCGAAGTCAACAATGGCGATACGCTCGAGCTGATGGCGTTGACGCGCATAATTAGCCGCAATCGCTATATTATTAAACAGGCAAAATCCCATTGCCAAGCCGGGTTCTGCATGATGTCCCGGCGGGCGTACAGCGCAAAAAGCATTGTCGGCTTTGCCGGTCAGGACTTGATCAACAGCATCGCAAACAGCCCCAACCGCTCGAAAAGCGGCTTGTCTTGAGCCGGGCGAGACCACCGTGTCTTGGTCGAGATAGTGTTCGCCATGTTCGGGGATGGCTTCAAGAATGGCGTCAATATGAAACTGGGGATGAATCAACCGGATTTGCTGCGCCGTGCCCAGCGGCGCAGACTGCCGGATCAAACTTGAGAACTCCGGTGCTGCCAATGCTTGTTCTATGCTCCTAAGTCTGTTGGCACATTCCGGGTGTCCGGTACCTGTTTCATGTAAAAGGAAATCGGGATGGCTATAAAAAAGTGTCTTCACAAAGCCTCGCTTTAGAATCTACCATTAAGAACCGGTATTATCCGGCAATGGTTATTGCTCTGAAGGTTAATGTCCGCTAAAGAATATACCCTTTTTTATTCGCCACGAAGACACGAAATTTATGTTTTTTCTTCGTGTCTCGGCACACCGCTACGCTGCTCCAGCATGGCTCTACCTCCTGCATCCAGGCCGGCCGTTCGTGGCGGGAAAAGATGCGTAACCGGGGGGGGATCTTCCAGGGACATTACCTTGGCGGATGCAGCCGTATTCAGTTTGTATCCAAAACCTTTCACCGTCAAAATCCATTGCGGATTATTCGGGTCGATTTCAATTTTCTTTCTTAATAAGTGCATGTATTGATAAAGATCGGATTTGGTTACCCGGTTATTTCCAGGCCAGACATGATTTATGATCTCGTCGGTCATAAACACGCGGTCGACATCCTTCGCCAACAATTCGAACAGTTCAAATTCTTTACGGGTCAGATTCAGCGATTTTCCATTCAACAAGACGCATTTGGAACGCTGGTCAAGCTGAAAAGGCCCAACCATAAAGTAGTCGGCGTCATCATGTTGCGGGGCAGTGCAAATCGCCTGATCATTGCAGGTAGATGCATTTTCCAGCTCAAGCATTAACAGTCTGCGATCATTGGCGGCCCGCCTCGCACGACTCCTTTTTTCCTGGACAAAACAAGGATGATGCTTGAATCTTTTGCTTAGATAGTCATCCAGTTGATTAACTTCAACGGGGGTATTTAGAATTGCGTCAACCCAGTAAGCCACTTTCTCTTCAATACTGGATGCATTATTCATGTCGCGCAAGTAGCACACTGGAATCTTATGGATAATGCTCATTTCACTAATCAATTTTAAATCGATTTTTTTGGCCGAACCAGCTGCAAGGAAAACTATGCTTGGCTGCATCTTAATCATGGCATTAATTGATTCCATGTCAGTCGTTGTTTCAAAAAATTTATAGTGATGTGCATGGCAATACCCTTTTAACAGCCCCCGATGATAGGGGTCGTCGCTAATCAGTACAATCCGGAAATTTGTATTCATATGAGTCCTTGAAAAAGCCATTAAAACGAACAGACACAAGGCCTGAGGGGACGGTAAAGAAACAAAACTCAACTGCAAAACATTATTAAAATAATTTTGTAACAAATTAGAAAGTTGCATTAAACATTAGCACAGCTATGAGGTAATACGAATCAGTAAGACTGCGTAGCGAAGCGTTCACTGAGTCCAATCGAGGCTGTTTTTGACCGTCAATGATCGCGTAGGACGACGGTGTTGCGGCTCGTTATTAGTTATTATTGTACGGACAGCCCTTGTAGCGATAAGTATTGG
>JBAQYH010000948.1:0-1955 GCA_049299935.1 Methylobacter sp.
GTTCGGGATATTTAAATAATAAGACCAAGTCGATACCAACCAACCAGACATACAGGGATGCGAGTTCCTTAACTACGGGGCGCTGCCACCTGAAACTCATGCTGTTAAATGTCGCAACCAGACCGGAAAACCTGGGAATCCAGCGATTGGCGCGCCGGCAATAGGCATCGAATTCGTCGCCGAATTTTCCGCGCAGGAAGTTTTCTTCAGCCAAAACAATCGCCTGATAGATAAACAAAAACGCCGGAATAAAAACCGCAACGTAGAGCAACGAATTGGCTAGTATGCCGATACCCGCCAGTTTAAGAATGTTGCCTACATACAAGGGATTACGGCAGTGATTGAAAATACCTTCCGTAACCAAGCGGGAGGCATAGACTTTTTTATCTTTGCCGCCACGGTCGATGTAAGCCAAACCGATGGTTGCGCACCGGATCGCCTGCCCTGAAATAGTGACAAACAAGCCTATCCATATCAACCAATAACGCTGTTCGGCAGCCAGAAGCTCAGGTCCCGGAATGAATAACGCCAAATACAAGGGTATAAACACCCAGTTTCGGTATTTAAAAAAGAAATTTCCTATTTGAATCATCATTATTTTTTGACCGCCATGAGTCCGACAAAGTTATACCACTTGAAAAACACTTCGCAATGCGCAAAACCGGTATCATGCAATAAGCTGATGTTTTCGCTGAGTTTATAGGGAACTAGAATATTTTCCAACGCTTCGCGTTTTTGCGATATTTCCATCTCGCTATATTGATTGCGCCGCTTATGGTTGTAATAATATTTAATAAAGTCGCGGTTAAAAACGCTGTCTTCCGCTAAGATCTTTTCCACAAGGATTAATACACCGCCGCTGTGCAAGCCATCAAAAATGGATTTCAACAATTTTGCCCGATTAATGGGGCGGACAAATTGCAGCGTTAGACACGAAATCACGACCGAAGCGTTGGAAATGCCGACATTTTGATTCAAGTCCGCAACCCGTAATTCAAAAGGACGCTTAAAACCGGCTTCTTCCAGCTTGGCTTGACACTTGCCCAACATTTCTTGGGAATCATCGATACCAATAAAACGAATATCCTCAGCTATCGAGGTATTCATGCCGATTAAAGTGGTTCCAGTGGCGCAGCCTAAGTCATAGACGTCAGTTCCCGGCTTGGCATAATCGGCCGCTTGCTCTGCCATCATGCGCTGTATTTCGCCGTAATAAGGCACCGAACGGTTCACCATATCATCAAATACATTGGCAACCGCAGTGTTGAATTTAAAATCTCCAGTCTTTTGAATTTCTTCTTTAAAAACTTGGTCTCTCTGCATAGTACTTAAATCCTGCAAGTTCAAAATAATAAAAATTATGTATCGCGGTTGAATAAAAAACTAACACATTCAGGCAACCTTGCGCTTCGACAGGCTTGGCTCGAACGGTTACCGCATATCAACAAGTTATGCTCATAACCCGCTCCGAACCTGTCGTCTTTTATCCTTCATCTTATATTTAACCGGTGCTTAAAGCTGAGTACTCGATGAACTGGCCGCGATTTTGGAAAACCTGCATTTTCCCCGAGCTACCGCTCTATGTCCATAACGAGCCGCGAATGAGTAATTTATACCGCATCGGACCAACAGGATGAGTAAAGAAGTTTGCCGACTTCGTCCATTATAAAAAATTCACACCTTGTCGTATGTTTTTCATGTTTCATAAAGTATCATTGTCGACTTGCGAATGTGAAACATAGCAAGTACCGGCATTAACTTTTCGTTCCGCTGACCTTCAAATTCCATTGCTGCATAATCAGGAAATTTTAACCAAAAAGAGCATTTAATGAATAATACGATGAAGTTTGTTGTATCTTACCCTCAAACTAATTGGGACTACGTAAAGTTTAGATTAAACAGAATAATTAGAGGAGCTGATCGTTCCAATGATGTCTTTAGCGGCTCACCAGGAG
>JBAQYH010000949.1:0-6317 GCA_049299935.1 Methylobacter sp.
AGTTTACGCTGCCCCCCAGTTATTCCTAATTACACAAGATGGAATTGCTAATCATCTGGCCGCGCCGTTTTGAAACGGGCTGACGCTCCCAAGAGGCCGACCACAAAGAAAGCCGTGCCGACAAGGGTGAAACGCAGATTGGGCTCATGGATGGTCAGGTCGCCGGTCGCATAAAGCATGATAATGACGGCGATCGATCCCCAGCCAAGAAAACGCAACGTAGCAGACATAATGAGTTTACCAGGCGCTTCCGATTCGCTCACTGGCGTGTCCATTCGATAAGCCACAAAGCCGCACATCAGCGCCGGCAGAATTCCCCAGCGCATATGTTCTATGAAGCTTTCCAGAAATTTGAAGTGATCTTTGTAGTAAGTTAATTCAAGGATAAGCGCTGATGCCGTGGTGCTGACAATGAACCCCATTATCATCATTGCCATATAGAAGCCATAATATCGATCGGATTGCTGCCGTTGGTGCCTGAAGGCGAGCGTTCGGGAAACAAAGACCAGCGCTATCGGAAGGACATAGATCGCAATGGCATAGGCGACCCAGCGGAGTGTGGTGTAATCAAAGTGCGCCAGCGGTTTATCGGGAAATAGGAAAGCATTGTGCAGCGAGACCGAAATCTCCCGGCCCAACATGATCCCGATGGCGGTGGCAGCGGTGAATAGCAGGATATATTTATAGGTGTGTTTGAGGTGAGCCTCATGGACGTTGCCGCCGAGCTGCTTCACGGTTGCCCATATCTCATTCTCGCTTGCGCTCCCGAACACGACCAGCGAGGCGAGCAAGCGACAGAGTAGGCCGGTGAGTTGGTCCAGCTCCTTTAGCAATTTGACCGTCTTGGTATAGTGCGGTTCCGCTTCTTTCCAGACCGCAACTTTTTCCGACATCGCATTGTAGGAGATGCAGATTTCTCCCCATTTCAGCGACGGTTCGTTGAAAAAACGACGGAAGGACTGTTGGTTGGCGTAGTTTTGTATCCGGTCGAAAAGAAGGCAATTATGAGCCCATTTATATTCGACCGTGGCGCTGGATTTTTCGAAATCGCCGGGGTCGATGCTCGGCACCAGCAGGCGATTGTCGATTTGTGCTTTTAATGTGTCGTCAATCGCCGACAATCTCGATGTAATGAGAGCGTTATAGACTTCTACCGCCTTGGTCGGAATTGCGAAAGCGTCATGGATGCTGTCTCTCAATATCAGCAAGGGATTGAACTTGCTTTCCCAGGCGATAAAAAATAGAAACAGCCCGGCGGTAATCAAAGGAATGATCGTGTGCCCGTCCAGGCCATTCAGGAGATTCACCAACTCCCCTGAGTGGAGGTTCTTTACGATCAGCGTCACCAGCGGTTCCAAGGGCAGCCACTGCCAAGTGAGTAGCCAATAAAGGGCGGCCATCAACGAGCAGTACGATGCGATCCCTATCCAGTAGGTGCTTCTGCGGCTAAAGTATTGGGGTAGCGTCGGTTCGGCGCCTAGCTGAATCCGGCGTTTTTGAAAGGATCGATAGGCGAGAAAGAATGCGGCGCCGGTTCCAAGAAACTGCACCGCAAAGTTAATTAAGAGTTCGACAGTCATCGTGTTTTCACAAGGTTTCAAGTTTAGGAGTAATGTCTCTAGTTCCGGCTGATTATAAACGCGCTTATTAAATAATTCCGGTCGTTTTTAAAGCCAGTTTTGCAATCGTACTCGAGTGTGGAAGAATTTTTGTGTAAACGGTCATTTGGCGGGAAACTTGCCGGCATATTTAGCATGAGTTAGAAATGACACCGCCCCTGCGCTCACCAGCGCACAGGGGCATAACCATCAATGACAAACTAAAACCAAGAACGTAACCAGCTATAACTACAATACACGAGGGATAGCTAACCTTATATTGTGTTTCTGCTACCAGACGAATCTATACAGCAAAAACACCGCCAAACCCGCGCCGCTGGTATCGGCAATCCAATCGGTAATATCCGAATAACGCCCTTCAACAAACGATTGATGCCATTCATCGGATATGCCGTATAAACTGCAAAAAGTAATGCTCAGTAAAGCAAGTATAATAGATCGGCTGAGCAGGTGTTTAAAACTGCGCCATGCCAATACGCCCATTATAAAATAGGCGCCGGCGTGGAGAATTTTATCCTGGGCGGAAAACAACTTCGGAACCGGCAGGGAAGGTTGATCCGAAAGCCAGTAAATGAACAGGCAATAGAGAAACAGCAACGTGAAATCTAAAATCTTAATCATAACCTTGTGAATGAAAAATTTATTTGAATTTGCCGAGGCGTTTTTTCAACTGACTCATGTCGATGAAAAATTGGCGCTGACTCATCAGGCTTGGCACTCGCATATTACCGGGGAATTAACGTTTACCTCAGACCGGCCTGTGTTGCCGATAGACCGGGTAACTTTTCCTGAGCGGCCTGAGTTATTGGCTCCTCGCCAGATGCCCCGGCGAAAATTGACCACGCCCGACGGCATTGCGGCTTTTTTCCATGCGATTGCCCATGTTGAGTTCGTCGCCATTTATCTGGCCTGGGATATTTTGTATCGTTTTCGCGGCATGCCCGAACAATTTTATCAGGATTGGCTGCGCGTTGCCGATGAAGAAGCGCAGCATTTTGCATTAATCAGGACGCATTTACGAGGCATGCAGCTTGATTACGGCGATTTACCCGCGCACAGCGGCTTATGGGACCATGCCAAGGATACTGCCGATGATTTGCCTGGCAGGTTGGCGATGGTTCCCCGCTGTATGGAAGCTCGCGGGTTGGATGTGACGCCGGCGCTTATTGATAAATTCAGCTTACTGGGCGATCATGCAAGCGTGGCCATTTTAAAACGCATTTTGACCGACGAAGTAGGGCATGTGGAGCTGGGTTCATATTGGTTTAAGTTTGTTTGTCGGCAACGCGGTTTTGAGGCTGAAGCCAAATACCGGGAGTTAATCGACCAGTATTATATTGGCGGTAAACCTAAAGGGCCGTTTAACAGGGAATTGCGCAAAATTGCCGGTTTTTCGGATGCCGAGATCGATTGGCTGGAATGTTAAATGAGTTACACGGATGACGCAGATTAGACAGGTTTAAACGGATTTTAAGAGATAATGGAGTTGATCTTATCAGCTTGATCCGTGTTCTATTGTTCTAACTACTGTTGTGTATTTGTGGTGTAGTAGATACCTATGAAAAATCAGGGAGCAACTATGACTGACACCTCAACAAATCAGGATATACCGCCTTCATTGGAAGTTGTTAAAAAAGACAACGGCCAAAGTTGCGTCCAATTGTCAGGCAGTTGGAATCTTCGCAGTCTGGTAACGGCGCCCGAACTGAACCGGACAATCAGCTCGTATGCAGCTAATAAAAACATGCAATGGGACTTGAACTCGATTGACGTGCTCGACAGCGCCAGCGCGTTGATTCTCTGGAAAGCATGGGGGAAAAAGCTGCCGGTTGAGTTGCAGTTGCGGCCTGAACACCAGCGCTTGTTCGACCGCTGGCAAGCTCAGAAAATTGCTGAACCCGAACCGGCCAAATACAGTTCAAGCCTGATTATTCAATACGGTTATCAATTGCTCGCCAACTTTTGGGGGCAGTTGCTGCAACTGGTAACTTTGTTAGGCCGACTGTTTTTGGATTTGGGTTATCTATTGCTGCATCCGGGCGATATTCCCTGGTCGGAAATTTCCATTACGATTTACGAGTCCGGGGTTCGGGCTTTGGGTATCACGGCGCTGGTGGGTTTTTTGATCGGCATCGTGCTCAGTTATTTGTCGGCGTTGCAATTGAAGATTTTCGGGGCGGAAATTTATATCATCGATATTCTGGGTTTGAGCGTTATTCGTGAGCTAGGGCCTTTGCTGGCAGCCATTCTGGTTGCGGGGCGCTCCGGTTCGTCGATGACGGCGCAAATCGGCATCATGCGGGTAACGGAAGAACTCGATGCATTATCGGCGATGGGCATATCCCATTCCTTACGCCTGATTCTGCCCAAAGTAACGGCGTTGACTATCGTGCTGCCGCTGATAGGCGTATGGACCAGCTCGATGGCGCTGATAGGCGGGATGGTTTCGGCGCAAAATACGCTGGACATTAGCTACCAGCAGTTTTTTCTTAAATTGCCGGATGCGGTGCCGCTGATTAACCTTTTTATCGGCCTGTTGAAGAGCGCGGTTTTCGGTTTGATGATTGCCCTGATTGCCTGTCATTTCGGTTTTAGGATCAAGCCGAATACTGAAAGTTTGGGCAATGAGACTACTAATTCCGTGGTGGCGGCTATTACCGTGGTGATTATGGTCGATGCGGTATTTGCGATTCTGTTTATGAATGTGGGGATGCCATGAGCGAGTCGTCGGCAACAGTTCCAGAAGCTGGAGATTCCTACGCAATACGGATGGAGCATGTCTGGACCAGTTTTGGCGATCCCAGAAAGGGCACGGAAAAGAGTGTTCACCAGGATATTAATCTTTGTCTGGAACATGGCGAGATTTTGGGGCTGGTCGGCGCATCCGGTTGCGGCAAGACGACTTTGCTGCGTGAAATAATCGGCTTGCAAACGCCCAGTCAGGGCGAAGTGTTTGTGATGGGGCAGTCTTTGAAAAGTGCCGATTCAGATCACGGTCAGCGGTTGCGTAACAATTGCGGTGTGCTGTTCCAGAAAGGGGCGTTATTTAGCGTCTTAAATGTTTTTGATAATATTGCCTTTCCGTTGCGGGAGCTGGGCTTCGATGACGAGGAATTGATTGCCCGTATCGTATTTATGAAGCTGGCGATGGTCGGCTTGGCCGACAGCGACGCCTGGTTAAAACCGGCCGCTTTATCGGGCGGCATGATCAAGCGGGTCGCGCTGGCCCGGACTATGGTTCTGGAACCTGGACTGTTGTTGCTCGATGAGCCGACCTCGGGTCTCGATCCGATTTCCAGCGAGGATTTTGTCAGTCTGCTATCCGAGCTGCATAAGGATCTTCATTTTACGGTAGTCATGGTCACCCATGACTTGGATATATTGAGAGATTTGTGTACCAAGGTTGCCGTGCTGGCGGATAATAAGTTAGTTGCTTTCGGGTCGCTGGCCGCTGTTTTAGACTGCAAGCATCCTTTTGTTGCGGAATTTTTTCACAATAGACGCGCTGAACGGGTATTTCAGTATCAGGAGACTGCTCATGGGTAGAGAAAACCATGCTCTGATTACCGGGCTGTTTTTGATTGCTTTGGTGACGGCATCGACGGCGATTGTTTTCTGGATCGGCACCATGAGTGAAGAGCGCAATCTCTACGTCATCTCAACCCGGAAATCGGTGTCGGGTCTTAATCCCGAATCGACGGTCTTTTACCGGGGCATCGCGGTGGGCAAGGTGCTTAAAGTTCAGTTCGATCCTTTGGATTCCGGCACCATTCTTGTTCCGGTTGAGGTCGACAAGAAAATCACGTTGAGTAAAGGGGTTTACGCAACCTTGCGCTTAAAGGGGGTGACCGGCTTAACCCAGATTCAGCTGGAAGACTCCGGCACCATTTCCGAAGAGTTGCCACCGGGAGATAATCCCATGTCCCGTATTCCTTTGGTGCCGTCGGTGACCGACAAACTGATGGATTCAGGTGAAGAGCTTTTACATAAAGCCGATCATTTAATGCAGCGGCTTAGTGCATTATTAAACGATGAAAATGAAAAGAATATCGGCGGCATTTTAAGCAACCTGAAAACATTGACCGACAAGCTTTCCGAGTTACAAAAGAGTGTCGACACGGCCCTGGCCGGTATCCCCACGTTGACTACCGATGCCCGAAAAACGCTGACCAATATTGACGCGTTGGCTAATGAATTACAGGGCTTAACCAAGGAAGTGCAAAATCTCAGCGTAAAAACAGGCGGTCTTGTCGATAGCGGAAAGACCACCGGCGATGTTTTAACCCAGACGACGTTGCCGAAAGTAAACAAGCTGTTGATTGAGTTGCAATCGACAACGACACAGGTAAAAAGAGTTGCCACGATGTTGGAAAATAACCCTCAGGAATTATTGTTGGGACCAAGTCAACGAGATACAGGGCCGGGTGAGCCCGGCTATAAGGAGCGGCAATGAGATACCTGTTAATCGGTTGGTTAGTGTTTTTTAGCGCAGGTTGCAGCGTTACAGCCCAACAGCCCGCGCTGCATGATTTTGGTTTGCCTGCGCCGGCTGAGATTCACCAGGACAAAGCATCGGTTAGCGTCAATGCGCCAACCTGGCTTTGGGATAACCGCATCCGCTATCGCTTGCTTTTTGCCTCGCCGTCACAAGTCAGGTTTTACGGCTTGGATCGCTGGATTGCACCGCCGCCTGAATTG
>JBAQYH010000950.1:0-3913 GCA_049299935.1 Methylobacter sp.
CGGGACGCTGGAGCGTCTACTACTGCATTCCCACGCCGGAGCGTGGGAACGATGCAAACAACCAGACTAGGCACTACGCATATGAATCAGCTGTTTGGTATTGTTACAATCTGCGCCTCGGAGGCCACAAGATTGATCCACTCGCGATGTTCAAGCTCCGATAGAGGTGGTGGATTAAATGGCTGTCCCTTATTGAATAGGACGTTCAGGCGGACAAAATCTTCAGAACTAGGGATGAGGAAGAAGATATATTCAAACGAATGCTCCCGTTCCAAAAAGTATCTACGCAAGACGTCCAGCGCCGCTTCATTTGGATTGTATTGTTCGTGGGTCACGTATAGGAGTAAGTCGATCGGCACGCAGTGCTTCAATCCATACTTGTCTATCTTCCTCTGAACACCTTTGAAAATTGCGTCTGCGTAAGGGACAGGCTTGTGTCGCTGATGCCCCGATCCGAAAGGTATCTCGCCGGTCTTCGGGATCACGACCTCCATTAACTCCAGATGAACCTGTCCACCTGGAAGTGTAAGAAGAAAATCCAAGTCTTTCGTACCACCGTCCTGAATTTTTAGGAATTGCGCACCGGTTTTTTCGAATTCTCGAACAAAGAATCCTAGGATCTTACGCTCAATTTCCTTTTGATCCGTGGGCCACACAATCTTTGCTTGCTGACCGACTATCGTTCCGCCTGCACTGACGGTGACGGTGAACGGACCAGCCGTTCCTGATGGTTTCGTTGCCATGGTTATGTGCTCAAAGGTCATTTAGGAGGTAGATGCCAGCGTGCGACTTTCTTCGCATATAACATGCATTTGGCAATATTTTTGCTTCAAGCGCGAAATACGAGAACATTCTATCGCATTGCGCACCAACGATCGGCGTTTTATCGTTCCCACGCTGGAGCGTGGGAACGATGTGTGCCGACTATGCGAACTACTCTTAATGTCCAGCCATCCCCGCATCCCGCTTCTTAAACTGAATCACCTGCATCATCCCCATATCCTCATGCGACAACAAATGACAATGCAGCACCGTAGTGCCGTCGAAATCTTCATAACGGGTCAGGATGGTTTGCGGCTGGCCGTATTTCACCAGCAGGCTGTCGCGCCACAGGGTTTCGGTGTTGCCGAGCGGGTCGGTGCGGGTGGTTTGGAAGTCGTTGGTGTGGATGTGGAAGACGTGGTTCCGGGTCGGGTCGGCGGAACTGACGATCCAGCTGTCGGTGCCGGTTTGCGGGCCGTTGCTGTCTTCCGGCGTTTTGGCCAATTCAGCGGCATCGGGGCGCAGCTCCAATACGCGCGGCTGGTTGGCGTCGAAAACATGGCCGTTCACCTGGAAGCCTATCGGATAGCAAGGGGTTTTGTCCCTGTCCGGGTTGCAGGCGATGCCGCCGTCGTTGCCGCCCAGCGGTTGGTCGCGGTTAAACGTGGCGATTTGGTTGTATTTGACGTTGCTGTCCTTGATGTCGGTATACGGATACAGTTTTGCCATTTCTTCGTTGGTCGGCAGGCCGGTGTCGGCAACCGGTTCGCCATCCACTTCTACCCAGGCGACCACATAGTCGGTAAAGCTCGCGGTGGACGGGTCCAGGCGGCCGCTGATGTAGGTATCGGCGGCCAGTTTGTAACGGCCGGGCGTTTTGCTCGCCTGCACCAGCACGTCGCTGCGGCTGCCCGGTATTAATTCTACGGCCTGCCGTTTCAGCTTGAAGGTTTTTTCCTGATCCCACTTGCCGGTGCAGCAGTAGTCTTTTTGCTCCCAGTTATTCACCCAGGTGTCCACTTGGCTCAGGTAATTACCGTCCACGGCGATTTCGTGCAGGTCGTGTTTTTCCAGCGTGAGTTGGGCGGTGCGGTTAAATGAGCTGTCGATAAAACGCCAGCGCTGCACTTCGCCGGGACGCATTTTTATGGTCGGCGCGATTTGTCCATTGACCAGCAGGTAGCGGTTGCGCACAAATGCCCGGTCATCGCCCAGTGCAAGGAAATCGTTTACCTTGCCGGTGTCGTCGTAGGGGATGGTTTGCAGCATGAAGATTTTTTCATTGGCATTGGCTTTCATGATCGAGTCGGGCGTTTTGGCGGGATCGTCCTCGACGATGATCGCACCTTCCATGCCGCTGCCCACCTGGACGCCGGTCGAACCATGCACATGGGGGTGATACCAGAAAGTGCCGGTGCTGTGGTTTTTCGGGATGTTGATGGTGATTTGCCTGGGGTTGGCGCTCAGGCTGCTGTTTTTAGGATTCTTATAGGGAACCGGCGGCACCATGACCAGGATATTGTCGGCGTTGCCGCTGGGCGAAACATGCATGCCGTGGGTGTGCAGGTTGGTGCAATTGAAATTATCGGGCAGCGGCGAGCCGCCGAAAGCATCGTGGGGATTGTTGCAAAGTTCTTCCGGTTTGGCGGTGCCCGTTTGGCCCAAGGCGTTGTTGAGCGTGATGTTCAACGTATCGCCGGGCTTGACGCGAAGGGTCGGGCCAACCAGTTTGCCGTTGTAAGATCGCAAGGTTACGCCGCAGCCGGCGATTTTGGTTTCCGAAGGCTTGGTAAAAACGACATCCAATTTGGCGGTGAGCTGGCCGTTAACAGACCTGATTTCTTCGGGAGCTGCGTAGGCTTGGCCGCCGTAGGTTTTGAGGTCGGTTTCCTGGTACACGCAGGCCGGGTCGGGCGCTACGCCGTTGCTGTCGGCTAGGGTAGGCATTGAGCATAAGCCGGCGGCCAGCGCCAGCAGTGTGGTGCGGGTGGTTGTAAAGTAGAACATGGTTATCTCCTGATTCAGTGAGGCTTGACGGGTGATGGGCAATTAAGCTCAGCAGCATCAGTATCGGCAACGGTCTCTTTGGTTCGTTGGTCGTGACAGGAAGGACAACCGGGAGCGGCGCATTTAACGCATTGCGCCGGCACGCCTGGGTAATTCGCGTCATATTCGCCGGTGGGGCAGGCATGGGGCGCGTCTTGGGGGATTGCGGCGGCGGTTGGCGACGGATCGGCGATGGCCGATCCCATTAGCAGGGCCAGCGTGGCCGCTAAGGCGGCAGTCTTGATGTTGAACATCGTAAGGAACTCCTTTTTATTATTGTTATAAAGGCGGTAGATATAAGTAAGGTGCCTATATTGAGCTATCGATCCTCGGGCAATAGTTTGCTTAGCGCTTAGGACTAACGAGGGATAGAAATTTCAACGGGCTTTTCGCCCTATCGGGCCGAATGATGTTTTCGGGTGAAGCCGATAGCCTCTGCCAGCGCAAATGCGGCTGAAAGAGCGCTGCATTCTAACGGAAAAAATGAGTCCGGCAAACGTTTAATCTCGTTTGTGACATGAAGAATGGGATTATTTACGAACATAAGCGTGAACATTGGAACGGTTTTCAAAAGGTACCCAAATTTTTCTGTAACTATTCAGCACATAGAAAAATGGAACACGGATGACACAGATAGGACGGAGTTACACGGATTTTTAGTCCAAACCCGGTTTGTTTGCGTTTTTAAATCAGTGTTTATCCGTTCAATCCGTGTCATCCGTGTTCTATTGAGCATACGCTGAGTAGTTACACTTTTCTTTGAAAGGGTAGTGAAAGGTTGCGCTGCTAAACTGCCCTTCGATACTTGCTGATATATGCATGAAATAACATAGATGTAATCAGCCATAATCTTAAAAACCGCAGTTCGAGCGTGTGAGAGCCGTTCGTGCTGAGCTTGTCGAAGCATGAACGGCTTTCACCCTAACATCTGGTGAGCATCCCAAAATCCCGTTCACCCTTCGACAGGCTCAGGGCGAACGGGATTTTGGAATGCTTAACTGAGGTTTTTAGGATAATCGGCAAAAAATATTAAAAGGCTATCCCCCGTTGCAAGGTTAAAGCTTGCCATGTGACGGCCTTAACGTACAATTGCTAACCCTTGAAA
>JBAQYH010000951.1:0-1987 GCA_049299935.1 Methylobacter sp.
GACGCGCCTTGACAGTCGGTTCCCCACCCAAACGATTGAGAACCAAGCCGAGATTGCTCGCATCGGGTTCAAGCATATCGTTTGGCAAGTCGGCCTTTTGCGGCAAACGTGGCGCGGTATAGCGACCAAAAGTCCATTCCCGGTAAAGGCGGATTTTGCTCAACGTCTGAGCCAGATAGGTAATTTCCGGGTATTGATCCGGGTCGCGTCGCTGGGAGAGGATGGATTTCTCCACATCTACATCCTCTTCCTGCAAATTACGTTTATCCCCTTTAACATTCAACGTAGGACGACCGCGGTTAAAGTGGTAATAAAAGTACGGTTGAGCGTAGCCTGCATCAGGATTTTCTTTTTCAACTTTTTCATCCACGATATCAAAGCGTTGACTAATTTCAGCAAAAGAAAGTGAGTATCTGAGATTTTGCCCCCCCTTGGGATACCCAACCACAACATTCAGAGATGCGGTCGGATTTCCCTGTCCTCCCTTCCATAGCCAATCGCGCACCCCGCCGCCTTCGCGAATTGGCTTCAGGAGCTGTTCCGGCGCACTTTTTAACAGCTCAATGGATTCCAGCAAATTGGATTTCCCTGAACCATTTGGGCCGATAATCACGTTTAGCGGCCCAAGCGGAATAGCTAGCGCCGACTCACCGAAGCTCAGGAAGTTATTTAGTTTGATTTCATAAATCAGCATTGCCGGTTTTCCTATGTTTATATAGCAGCGTAGGTTGGATTGCATGCTTTTCGTAGCACCACACTATGCGCCCATTCAGGATCGTCCTCCAAAACGTCGATCAGCACGTTGGTATCGACCAGCAACATCAGCCCCTCGCCGCGCAACAGCGCCATCAGATCGTCGGTGCGCCACTTGATGTCGGCTTTGCCACGGGCTGCATCGAAACGGTCGGGCTTGCGGCTGGGGCGGGCGCCTGCCTTGTGTATCACCACATCGCCCTCGCGATTGACGGCAAAGTCCACGGTGCAACCCGGCGCCAGATTCAGGGCGTCGCGGATCTGCTTGGGAATGGTGATCTGGCCTTTACTGGTGAGTGTCGTCGGCATGGATGGCTCCTTTTGTATTACGCTGATTTTCATTGTAATACCCTCAAGGAAGGCGCGCAATTGGTGCCAGTCCGCGTAAGGCGCAGTCTTCTTCAATGGGGTCATTGAAGCTCATAGTTTCAACAAGCTAAAAAGCGCTTCATTGATGTAAATATTCGTTCGCCCTAGCTTGGTCTTACGCACCAACCCGGCGGTCTCCAAAGCCCCCAGGTATTTGGTTGCCGTGGGACGCGACACGCCGAGGTCGCGCTCGATGAATTCGATCTTGGTGTAGGGATGGCGGAAGAGATTATTCAGCAAGTCCTGGCTGTAAAGCTTGGGCAACTCGCTCCGCAGCCTTTGTTTCGTCGCCTGCATGAGATCGCGGATGCCGCGCACCTTGGTGAGCGTCTCGCGCGAGGTTTCCTCCACAGCGCTGAGCATGTAGAGCACCCATGCCTCCCATGCGTTTTCCTCCCGCACGGCCTGCAAACCGCGATAGCAATCCGGCTTGTGCCTCACGATATGGCGGCTGAGGTACAGCACCGGCAAATCGAGCAAGCCGTGCAGCACCAGGTGGAGCAAATTGAGTATCCGTCCGGTGCGCCCGTTGCCGTCGTAAAACGGATGGATGCTCTCGAACAGGTAATGCAGCACCGCCATCCGCACCAGCGGATCGGGATCGCCCGGTTCGTCGCGATGGAAATGTTCGAGGAAACTCGCCATCAGCCGTTCGATCTCCGCCGGGTCTTGCTCCACCAAACCTTGTGGCGGCTGATAAACGACCTCTCCGGTCTGCTGGTTTTTCAACACGGTTCCCGGCAGTTTGCGCAGCCCCGCCCGGTTTTGCTCCAGTGCGGCCTGAATCTCAAGCACGTCGTCCAGCCGCAGAAAGCGTTGTTCCCGCACATGGGCAAGCCCGATTTTCAGGGCAGCGGCATAGTGG
>JBAQYH010000952.1:0-4606 GCA_049299935.1 Methylobacter sp.
TGCATGATGAGCTCAAGCAACTCAAAGAAAAATATCCATGGAGTCTACCGAATAAAGGGGCGCATGAACAAGGAGACTTGCCGGAATTTGAGCGTAAGGATGTTTCTGATTTATTAACTCTTGTTCGGAGCATTGAGGAGAAAGTTACAACTGTAAAATTGGAAGTGGTTTTGAGTAAATAGCCACGCGCCGCCGATCTATAGCAACAACCAAACTTCAAAAACAACATTTGACCCTTACGTTAAGCCATGTAGAGTACGCTGTGCGTATCATTGAAATGCCAAAAGGTAAAAGTTCGTGCATCGAATGCAAAGCGTGAATTCAGTTGATACGCCAAATTTGAGCGCGAAAACTTATGCGACGCTTAATACGCACAGCGTACCCTACAAGACTGTCGCCCGCATGGAACAGAGCAACCTAACGTGGAGTGGTTTCGGGGTATTGGCGAATACAAAATTGACTGGGGTCCGGGTTATCGCATTTATCTGGCGAAGGATGGATTGAAGATCATCATATTGTTGGGCGGTGGAAGCAAGAAGAGGCAGCAGCAAGACATTGATCAAGCTGTCGCCCTGTGGAAAGATTACAAACGGCGCAAATTACAAACGCCAAAACGGTAGGTGAGCTATGGTACTGACGCGTGATTTTAAAGAAACTGTTGCCGCTCGTGTGCAAGCTGATCCGGCTTTTGCGCAGGCGCTGCTGGATGAGGCGGTGACGCTGTTTTTCAATGGTGAGCCCGATACGGCCAAGCTGATCCTGCGTGATCTGGTGAATGCCACTGTGGGTTTTGAGTCGCTGGCAAAAGACATCCGCAAACCGGCCAAGAGTCTGCACCGGATGCTTTCCAAGTCCGGTAATCCGACGATGAGCAATATCTCGGCGATTTTTGTCGCCATTAAGCATGCACTCAAAGTGGAGATTCACACCTCGGTGGTCAATGCTTGAGCGGGAAATTCGCCAAAGCCGAGCGTGATTCGATGACTGCCAAACAACTACTGGAGATTAAACATGCCCTCGACAACTAAGCCAATGACCGACGAAGAGCTGGAAGCTTTCGAAGCTGGACGCGATTTCCACGCCGACTTGTTGCAGTCCATTCATGAAATGAAGGCCGGGCGCGGCACGGTGGTTCATTCCCAAGCGATTGCGGCGCGTACTGCCTCAGGCCTGTCTCAGGCTCAATTTGCCACGCTGTTGGGTGTTTCGGTTCGCACCTTGCAAGAATGGGAGCAGGGCCGCCGCAAGCCTACCGGGGTGCGGCGCAGACGCTATTGCGTGTGGCCGTAGCTCATCCAGAAATGTTGCGTGAGTTGGTGGCCGGATAGATAAGGGAAAGTCATGTAGGGTAAACTTGTGCGTACTATTGAACTATGCAGCAATCAGCATCACCGATTAAACTGTGCTGAAACGCTACTGGCAGGAAATAAAACTAAGATTATCCGGTTGGCTTCACATAAACCCAAGGAAGCATAAAATGCACCCCTTTATCCGACAACACCAGTCTGCCATCGCTGAACTCTGCCGACGCTATCGTGTGCAACGGCTTGAAGTGTTCGGTTCTGCCGCGCGTGGAACCGATTTCGCACAGGAAAGCAGCGATGCCGATTTCTTGGTGGAGTTCTCGCCATCTGCCGACAGTCCTACACTAAAGGCTTTTTTTGGGTTACAAGCTGACTTGTCGCAAATTCTGGGGCGCACTGTAGATCTGGCGGAATCTTCGGCTCTGCGCAACCCCTATGTCCAAGCCAGCGTCAACCGTAGCCGTGAAGTTGTTTATGCAGCGTGATCCACGCGCCTATCTCTGGGATGCAAGGGAGGCGGCCGGAGCAATACTGGAATTCGTGGCGGGCAAAACCTTCGAGGACTATGCCGGTGACCGGTTGTTGCGTTCCGCCATCGAGCGACAGTTCGAAATCATCGGCGAGGCGCTTAACCAACTCTGCAAAATCGAGCAGCAATGGGCTGGACGCATTCCCGATGTGCCTCAGATTATTGCGTTTCGTAATGTGCTGATTCATGGTTACGCCTCGGTTAACGACCTGACGGTCTGGCGTACTATTGATGAATCCCTGTCGACACTATACGAAACTGTGACAAGTTTGCTGGATGAGGCTGACACGAGCCCAACTCAGCGCGATAGGATGGACTAAGGCGCAAAGCCGATCAATCGTAACACTGGATTTTCTTCGTCGCTCCATTGCAATCATTCAAGCCTGATGCAGTTCCTTCCTAATGGTTTCCCGCACGACATCGGCCAGCGTTATGCCTTGGGCAAATTGCCGTAACGCCTCGTTCATTAAGGTTTGGTAGTTGCCGCCGCTCATTTCTGCGCGGGCTTTAAAAATCGCCAGGGTGTCGTTATCTACGCGCATGGTTATCCGCGACTTGCCGCCGTGTTCGGCTTGCAGTTTCGCCAATGCCGGAATTTCAGCGACTGGCTTGGCATCGCTAAAATCCATCTCGGCATAACGGTCAAACAGGGGATCAGAATTGTTGCTCATAACGCTTCCTTTGGGGTTGGTTGGCTTTCCAGGCAGAAATCAGACGGACGCACAGACTCTTCGCGTAGCGTCCAAACCACAATCAATATTCGACCTTTTGCACCCATGCCCAGGGTTATAAAACGATGTTCATTGTCGGCATCGCCATTCTCTCGCGTCAGGGCGTAAGGATCCAGCAAGACTGCCTGGGCTTCATCAAAGGTCACGCCTTCGTGATTCAAAGGGTTGGCAGCGGCTTTGTCAGGGTCGAATTCAATTTTCATGGTTTGATTATATGTACAATTGTGCGCATAAACAAGAATGGGGCGTTTTCTGCCTTTGAGTTGCTTCATTGCATGAAAATGAATCTGCCGGGATGACACGTTGTGTAAATCGCTATATCTTCAAGGAATAAAACTGGGTAATAATCTTCTAAAAAGTAAAATCCATGACCCTGTCAGTGCATATTGAAAAACCGTATTTTTAATCACATCTGTGACCGACAACAATTCCGGAGGATGCCGCAATGCCCAAAAAGCCCGTAAAAACCAATAAAGACGCCGATCAGCAGGAACATATTCGGGATTTGCAACGCAGGGCCGAAGAATTCGTGGGCGGCGAACTGTCGTTCTTCGAGTCGGAAGACATGCCCACGGATTTGCAGGAACAGTTCTGGGAACGCGTAGCGGCCTTCGAGGGGGCGGAATGGATCACGTCTTTCGATCAGCTGGTGCAGGGCGGGATGGAACTGCCTGCCCCGGAGGAATTGGATGACGCGCAACTGACCGCCAAGCTGTGGGAGGTGATACGGGGTATGGCGATGCTGCGCATGTTTCTTTATAGCACCGACCATCTCAGCGATCGCGAGCTGTATGAGGAGCTGTGGCATGAGGTGTTACGGGAGGAAAACCCGGTCATGCCGGTCAACGAGAACTCGGCTTGTCACATCGATTTGGTGAGCAGCGGCAGCGAGTATGATAACGAGCTTTATCTGCGCTACTACGCCGATGAAGAAGACCGGCGCCGTTGGGCCCAAGACTGGCCCAACGATGTCATGCCTGCGCATGAAACGCTACCTTATGACCGCGACCGGCATCTGCCGAGTCGCGATCAGGCAGAGTGGAAAAATTGCTCCCAGTCATCTTGATGATTATCTTTTTGGCGAGGCCGGCAGATAGAAAAATAAGCTCTTTCGGTACGCCGCTACGCTGCTCTACTTGCCTACACCCCTGTAGGCATCCCTCAAGGAGAACGGGGTGGGTACTTGTGCCGTACCTATGGTTTCCTGAAGGAACGTACGCCCTTAAGCCAATATTATTGAACCTGATAGGCGGCCCGATCCCATCTCCTCATCCTCATTTTTCTTATTACCGGCGGCAGTCTGCCGCTAATCGATGCGATCGGCTATAATCCCCGCGTTGACTGGAAGGTGTTGATGGAACGGTTAGTCGACATCAGACCAGTAATCATTGAATAGTTTGGAGAGCGTTATGAGAAAAATATCCGTATTAAGCGCAATTTTGTTGACTGCCTGCGTCACCATCAATATTTATTTCCCCGCTGCCGCAGCTGAAAAAGCGGCGGATGAAATCATCAAAGATATTCAAAATGTCGTGCCGCAAAAAACGGAACCCAAGCCTAAGGCCGGTTTGCAGGACTGGCAGGTGAGTCTGTATCAGTTGCTTGATACTGCGATCAATGCGGTGGTGCCGCCCGCACAGGCCGCTGAAGCAGACCTGACGATCGATAGCGCTGAAATCAGGCAGTTGCGCGCCGCTATGGAATCACGCTTCACCAGTCTGCAACCTTTGTATGCGGCGGGCTATATCGGCATACAGGCGGACGGCCTGCTGGCGGTCAGGGATGCGGAGAGCGTTCCGCTTAAAGACCGGAATCAGGTCAATAAACTGGTCGCCGCAGAAAATGCCGACCGGCAAAGCCTTTATCAGGCGATTGCCAATGCCAACGGTCATCCCGATTGGGCGGTGCAAATTAAATCAACTTTTGCCGGTCGTTGGGTGAGCAATGCTCAAACAGGCTGGTGGTATCAATCCTCAGGAAGCTGGAAACAAACACAACATGGCAAATAGAAGAAGAGTTAAAAAACCGTTACCGGCAGAGCC
>JBAQYH010000953.1:0-5636 GCA_049299935.1 Methylobacter sp.
ATCTTACGGTTTCCAGTAAACAGCCGGTTGCACCAGCCATAGCTCTTCATTTACGCCGTTCAGCGTCTCAGAATGGCCGACCAGAAAATGTCCGCCGGAACGTAGCATCGATAGCAAACGTTTAACGACCCGCCTCTTGGTTTCCTGATCGAAATAAATCATCACGTTGCGCAGGAATATCACATCGAACTCGCCCAGTTTCGGCGGCACTTCGGTGAGGTTGTAGTGTATGAACTGCACCCGCTCGCGCAGTTTGTGCTCGATCAGCAATGTTCCTTCCTGACTACCGGTGCCTTTAAGGCAGTAGCTGGACAAATAGCGGCTGGGAATTTCTGTTGCCCGCATCATCGGGTAGAGGCCGCTACGCGCTTTTTCCAGCACCTGCGTGCTGAGATCGGAAGCGACGATTTCCCACGGCGCATTACCCAATACGTCATCCAGCAGCATGGCAATGCTGTAGGGCTCCTCACCGCTGGAACAAGCTGCACTCCAGATACGCAACGGTTTGCCGGGTTTTCGCTCAGGCAAAATGCGCTGCTGCAAAAAATCGAAATGCTTGGGCTCGCGAAAGAAATGCGTTTCGTTGGTGGTCAGTAAATCTACCGCCACTTGCAGCTCCTTTTGTCCATCGGCAGCAGTAATCATTTGAAAATACTCGCCGTAGCTTGCCAGTCCGTAGTGGTGAAGCCGTTTCGCCAAGCGGCTGGTCACCAGCGGTTTTTTCGCGGGCGACATGCTGATACCGGCGATACGATAGATCAGGTCGCGAAACTGCGCGAACTCCTTCTCTCGCAAATCTATGGCATCAAAGACAGGTTTATAAATTGCTTGTGCTGTCATCGTTTATCCCTGCCTTAACGCTGTATAAAATTCACTGATACGATGAAAACTCCCATCCTCGTGTTGGACAAGGTTGTCATTGCATCCGCCTAGTCCGTTCGTATTCACTTGCAATGCTGAAATCCAATTGATAAAACGCTTTACATCCGAACCTTGAAAAAGAAAGTCGTGCTGAGGGCAAAGCATGTAGATGTCCATCGGAGCTACTTGCCGATACCCCAAGCGATTGATTTCTGGCGGCCCTATCCAGAAAATATCGACATTAAAACTTTTAACGAAAAGATCATTCATATCTTCTAACTCCGTCGTTGAGCCAACATTCACCAAATAACCCTTAACCTGAAAAGAGCAGTTGAGCCACGGATGGACACGGATTTACACGGGTTCTTCTTTGCGCTGAACCACGCTTCTTGCATAACTCAATGCAGTATCGGCGTTTATACCCAGAGGGCATAAGTTTCGTTTGAGCAGGCAAGCTGCTCAACTCAGCTTTATCTGTGTAAATCCGTGGCTAACTGATTTTTCTAGGTTTAATTCCCTTGCTGCACTTTTACAACTCACGCATTGCCGCAAAGCAACGTCTTGTATGAGCTCACCTGCGTCATTTCGGCAGTCGAAGCGAACCCCACTGTAGCCAACGCGGCTATGTCTTCCATCGACAGTACCTCTTGAATATTCAGGATGATTACAAACTTGCCATTGATCTTGCCCATACCGGCAATAAATTCCGCGTGAATGTTAGTACCGAACGTCGGCGCAGCTTCAATCTCACTGTCGGAAATCTCCAGCACTGCGCTCACCGCATCGACCATCACGCCGACGCTATGCGTTTCTTCTTCTATCTCCACGTCGATGATAATGATGCCGTTGCGGCGACCTAGCTGCGTCGGCGGCTTGCCGAAGCGTGCGCTCAAATCGATGACCGGCACTACCGATCCTCTTAGGTTAATAACGCCGCGGATGAAATTCGGCATCCTCGGCACTTCAGTCAATTGGCCGTATTGAATGATTTCCTTGATACACATTATGCTGATGGCGTATGTTTCACCGCTCAACATAAAAGTGAGATATTGCTGTTGTTCCTCAAGCCCCTGACTGTAGGGGGCTATGGCAGATAGCGATGCGACCTCTGATGCAATTGCACTCATACTCACCTCCTAAAAATTCACGAATTCAATTTCGTTGGCAGACCGTTTTGCCGCTGCCACTTTCTTAACCGGCGGTTTGGAAAGTTTGACCTTAGCGATAGGGGGCGTCGACACTGTATTTTTAGCGCCTCTACTATTGTCCACCGTAAAAAACGAGATCAGGTCTTGTAGTTGCGCAGCCTGCCCGGTCATTTCTTCCGAAGTAGCCGCCAATTCTTCCGATGAGCTGGCATTCTGCTGAGTAATTTTGTTCAGCTGATCCATCGCGGTATTGATTTGCCCTACGCCTGACGACTGCTCTTCGGAGGCTGCGGCGATTTCCTGCACCAGATCGGACGTTTTCTTGATTGAAGGCACGATGGTGTCCAGCAGCTTACCGGCGCTTTCAGCCATCTTGACACTGCTTCCGGCCAGCTCGCCAATTTCCTGAGCGGCGATCTGGCTGCGTTCAGCCAGTTTGCGCACTTCGGCGGCGACCACCGCAAAGCCCCGGCCGTGTTCACCGGCACGGGCGGCTTCAATGGCTGCGTTCAAGGCCAGCAAATTGGTTTGATAAGCAATATCGTCGATGATGCCGATTTTTCCGGCGATGCTCTTCATCGCGCTGACAGTCTCTTTAACGGCTTCGCCGCCTTGGACTGCCTCACTGCTGGCCTGAGTGGCCATGCCGTCGGTGACTTTGGCGTTCTCCGTATTCTGGTTGATGGAAGCCGACATCTGTTCGACGGAAGAGCTGGTTTCCTCCACGCTGGCGGCCTGCTCCGTGGTTGCCTGGCTCATGCTCTGCGCCGTGGAAGAAACCTCCTCACTGGCCGATGCGATATTGGTAGCTGCGCTACTAACTTCGCTAATGACTTGCGAAAGTTTGGCGATGGTATTGTTGACCGTATCCTTAAAGTCTTTAAGTTGCCCCTTGTAATCGCCATTGACAGTCCCGGTAAGATCGCCTTTCTCCATTTCGCTGAGGACTGCCACAACTTCATTCACCGGAAGAATAACGCCGTCCAGCGTGTTGTTCACGCCTTCGACGATCTTGCGGTAGTCGCCTTGGTGTTTAGTCGCATCGGCGCGGGTTTGTAAACGGCCTTCGACAGCGGCAACCGACAGCATGTTGGCATCGGCCACCAAGTTCTGAATATTGCGTTTGAGCAGCATTAGCCATTCGTGAATCTGGTCGTCGTTGGATGCTTTCCCCATTTCCGCAGTCATGTCGCCATTGGCAATCTTGGTGACATAGGCAATCAGGTCGGACAGCCAAGTATGCACGCCATTAACAGCCTGCTTCATCTTGTCGTGATCGCCTTTGCACGCGATTTCCACACGCTGGCGCAAGTCGCCGCCGCTAATCAGGCTCAAAATACGGTTGCCTTCGCCGATCGGGATCAGAATGGCGTCCAGCATATCATTGACGCCGCCGATCACTTCGGCATACGCGCCTTTGAACTGTTCCGGCTTGCCCCGCTCGGACAATTGCCCTTCTCTGGAGGCTTCGGTGAGACGTTGCAGTTCCTTCTGCAACCCCTGCTGCACTTCGATGACCCGGACCAGACTCTTGGCTACCGCGTCGTTTTCCGAACGAACGTTGACCTCGACCGACAAGTTTCCCTCGGCGATAGCCTGGGCTGCCGCCGCTTGCTGGTTGATAGCGTCGATGGCCAGATTGAGGTTGTTTTTGATGGCGTTGAAGTCGCCGCTGTAAGGATCTGTGATCTTGGCAGGGATATTGCCCTTGGCAATGTTGTCGACGTAGTCGGCGGCAACGTTCAGCGGACCGATCACAGCGTCCAGCGTAGCATTCACGCCTTCGACAATCTTACGGTAGTCGCCTTGGTGTTTGCCTGCGTCGGCACGGATTTTCAGCCGACCTTCAATAGCGGCCGTGGAGAGTACGACGGCATCTTCCACCAAAGCCTGTATTGACTCAGTCATGCGTTTCATCGCGGCCATCACGCTACTGGTGTCGCCGGCTTTGAGATCGATCTGAGTGCTGAGATCGCCGATAGCAACCTTGTTGGCCAAGTCGGCTACATAACCGGGTTCGCCGCCCAGTTGCCGCATCAGGCTGCTGGTGATAAACCAACCCAGCAACGAAGTCGTCAACAACACAATAGCCGTAATAACGGTAAATATCCAAATCGCATCGTCCCTGGTTGCGACAGCGTCGTCCGACGCCTTTTTCGCCAAACCAACGTTGTAGTGCATGTGGTTGGCAAACACATCATATGTCTTTTGATCCTGAGGTCTGGCTTGCGCCAGTAAATCTTTGGCCTGATCCTTTTTGTTCTGCCGGGAAAGATCCAGCGCCTTTTCCACTGCTTCAAAATACGCGTTAAAAGCCGCGTGATCGTCGGCCAGCATCTGCTTGTCCTTGTCATCGACAAGCGTTGCTTCATATTCCTTCAATGCACTAATGACTGCTTCTCTTCCTTCCTTAACCGTAGCTTCTATTTTCTCCATCTCTCCCATATCAGTGCTCAGTACATGGCGGAACGGGCGGACACGCAAATGGCCGAACGCCTCAGTAGCCTTGGCCACTATGACAATAGCCGGAACACTGTTGATATTGGTAAAATTGGTTTTTTCATACACCAAATCCATTCTGTTCTGTCCAAGCCAGGACAGACTGAGCAGTCCTAAAATGGCGACGCCTATCAGTAAAATCATCTTTCTCGTGACGGTCATATTCATTTTCTTTGCCCCCCGATAAATTAAAACACTATTGGTGTTCGGTCTTGCACCAGCACTATTAGGACTCGCTTACATTCATTTTTTACTAACCGCTATCCACTATGCCACTTCGGCAGTCGAAGCGGGCCCCACAGTAGCCAACGCGGCCATGTCTTCCATCGACAATACCTGTTGAATATTCAGGATGATTACAAACTTGCCGTTGATCTTGCCCATGCCGGCAATAAATTCCGCATGGATATTGGTGCCGAAAGTCGGCGCCGGTTCGATCTCGCTATCGGAAATCTCCAGCACTGCGTTCACCGCATCCACCATCACGCCGACGCTATGGGTTTCATCTTCTATCTCCACTTCGATGATAATGATGCAATTACGTCGTCCTACCTGTGTAGGCGGCTTGCCGAAGCGGGCGCTCAAGTCAATCACCGGCACCACGGCTCCCCTTAGGTTAATCACGCCGCGAATGAAATTCGGCATTCGCGGCACTTCGGTCAATTGGCCGTATTGAATGATCTCTTTGATGCGCAGTATGCTGATCGCGTAAGTCTCACCGCTCAGCATAAAAGTGAGATATTGCTGCTGCTCCTCAAGCGTCTGACTGTCAACTACGGTCGCGTGTGCATGTGCTGCTGGTGTGATAGTCTTCATGTCATCCCCCTAAAACTTCACGAATTCGACATCGCTAGACGCCTGATTTCTTGCCGCGGTTTTTTTAACTACCGGTTTGAATTGCTTAACTTTAGCTGTCGTCGATACCGCGTTTATGATTTCGCCCACATTAAAAAATGCGATCAGCTCCTGTAGTTGCGTCGCCTGTCCGCTCATCTCTTCCGAAGTAGCCGCCAATTGTTCCGATGAACTGGCATTTTGCTGGGTGATCTTGTTAAGTTGATCCATCGCGGAATTAATCTGGCCTACACCTGACGATTGTTCTTCAGAGGCTGCCGCTATTTCCTGCAC
>JBAQYH010000954.1:0-6485 GCA_049299935.1 Methylobacter sp.
GAATAAAGGGGCCATTGTTGCTTGCGAACGAGGCGATAATCACGTTCTTCACGATGCTGCATCACAGCAATATTTCATTGCGGGACGAGCAATTTCTGGGCAGGCTGATTATTACGCCGTACCTGCACCGGGTTCACCATTCAATCCGGCGTAACGAGCATGACCGTAATTACGGCACGGTCTTGTCAATATGGGACCGCCTGTTCGGCACGCTGGCAGAGCTGAAACCTGCCAAAATAGGTATAGAAGGAAACGCGGCGCAGGACTTTATCAATCTGGTAAAGTACGGATTTACAATGACGGACAGATCGCCCGCTCAACCTGTCAGCCTTGAGGACATGATAGCCGAAGCGGCTTATTACAAAGCGGAAAAACGAGGCTTTCGCCCAGGCCATGAGCTTCGGGACTGGTTGGAAGCGAAAAGTGAAATTTACGGTAAGGAGCGGGTTAAAAATACCCTGATACGGAAATGGCAGGGGTTGGTTAGGATCTGATGTTACGAATTGTCCACGAAAAGCACGAAAGGCACGAAAAATTAGCAACGTAGCTACGTAGGCCGGAAACGCCCCCTCCCTGGCTGACGCCGGGCGGGCTTATTCCGGCCGAGTCATTCAGGCATTTATTCCAAATGGCGATCTTGAACAGACTTGTTGTATAACGCGAGCGCCGGAGTTTGGGAACGATGTGTTTTAACTATTTTCGTGCTTTTCGTGGACGACGCTTTTTTTATCATGTGCTTGTGTAACATCAGTCAGGATTATGACTGTTGATTTACAGGGCAAACGCCAGAAATATCCGTTGTATCGGAAGCAGATGAATTGAGAATTCGGGGTAGGGGATTAGCGCCCGAGTGCGCTTCCCCATAATTCCTCTAAACGCTGGGCTCTGCCGCAGGTGTAGTGGTAATACTGGAATCGCAGCGGATTTTTCCGATAGTAATGTTGGTGATATTCCTCGGCGAGATAGAATGCGGAGGCGGCCGTGATTTGGGTGACGATAGGTTCCTTGAAGGGCTTGGACAACGCCAGGGCGGCCTTGGATTGTTCGGCCAGGCGTTGCTGTTCCTCGTCATGGTAAAAAATCTCCGCACGGTATTCGGGGCCGACATCGCAGAATTGGCGATCAGTCACGGTAGGGTCAACGTTGTGCCAAAAGGCCTCCAGCAATTTGCTGTAACTGGTTTTAGCCGGATCGTAGAACACCTGAATGGCCTCGGCGTGGCCGGTTCCGCCTGCCGAGACTTCTTCATAACTTGGATTGTTCGTCTGTCCGCCGGTATAGCCGGCAATGACCTCGACGACTCCGGGCAGGTTATCGAAGGCCTCCACCATGCACCAGAAGCATCCGCCGGCGAAAGTTGCCTTGTTCAGGCCCGCGCTGTCCGTAGCTGCGACGGTGGTTCCCACCCCAAATCCCAAAATGCCGAGCAGCATTAACCTGAATAAAAGGATGGAAGTCTTCATAGTTCGTTTATGTAGGATTTTATTAAACAAAGGCGTTTAGTGTGGGTGGCGTTATCTTAATCTTAGCGCTGATTCAGGCTGAAGACGGTCGTTCGAGTCCAGTTATCCTTTCCCTTGAAGCTTATCCAGCACCTGGGTTAATTTTTCCAACTGTTTATGCAGGACCCTGGCTTGTTTTTCAGCGTGTTGCTTGTCAAACTCCAGTTTCATGCACTTATCGCTGAGTTGCTGGTTGGTCATTTTGAGCCCCACAATTTCCGCTTGCAGCAAACGTATGTGTTCATCCCGGCCGCTGTCGGCGATGCTGACGGGCTGCTTGACTTCCTGTTTCTGATGGATGGTTTCGGGAGCGGTTTGAATATCCTCGGTTGTATTGATTGGAGCGATGTCATGCGCCGGTTCGGGGTTAATGCCCGCCATTCCGCCTTTCAGGATCATCGCGTTAATTTTATGGCGGAGCAACAAAAATACGGCGGCTTCGCTGGTCTTGCCGTCGCCGCAAACCACAATGATCGGCTTGTCGCGGTTTAATGTTTTAAGCTGCATCCGCAATGAGAAAAAGGGCTCATTGATACTGCCGTCAAGATGATGTTTTTCATAATCGTCCGGCGTACGCACATCCAGCAACACCGCACCCTGCCGCACAGCCTCCTGCATTTCCTGGTAATTAACAAACGATAGAGAGGGCTCTTTTATTAAAGAGACAAAGTTCGGTTTGTTCAGGCGCAATAAAGAAATTTCCGTCAGCGCGGTAATGGTTACGTTTCTGGGCGCATCGGAAAGCAGGGAGTCCTCGCCGAAAGTATCGCCGGTTGCCAGCTGAGCCAATTTAATCTCTTTCGCGTTGGGCGACGGTTTACGCGTTAACTCGCAGTGTCCGTTTTTAATCAGGTAATAATAATCGCCCATGCTGCCTTGATCGACAATAACTTCGCCCTTGCTGAAATGGACGGATTCCAGGCTCATTAATATCTTTTGTAAATTGATAGGGGGGAGTCGTTGATAAATCGGCGACCTCAGTAATGCCGTCATCCAGTCATCTGAATCGTCTTGGGGCTCTTCTATAAACATCTAACTGTTGTCCTTTTTTATAAACAAGGGGACTGGGATTATTAACAATTTCAGCCGACGGCATCAAATTTTTCAGGTTGCCGGCGAAGCAGGTTCAATTTTGCCGAACACTTTACACGACAATAACTTCTCTTTGTCAGCCATTTTAGTGCGGCATGTAGTCAATTGATTACGTGGCAATATTATTAACGGTATCAGTATACCGGTAATTAGTCCATATCCCGGTATGATAGTTCAGCGTTTCTCGTGCCGGGAACGCATGGACGTGATGTCTGGCCGGGTTGGCAAAACCGTGATTGCCATTATAAAAATGAAAAATAACAGGCTGTTTTCCACAAAAAGGGCTTTGTTTAGTGGGGATAATTCAACCAAAATGGCCGCAAGCAAAGTTGCCGGTTTTTTTAGGTATCTTTAAAAATTAAAATTATAATCAACTGAGTATTACCTTTTCCGGGTAAAACCAGATACGCAACCAATACAGGGGGAAGTCAATGGAAAGAAAAGAAGCGATGGACTTTATGATTAAGTTACTCAAACTTATGCTACATAAAGAAGGGTCTGATTTATTTATTACAGCCGGTTTTCCGCCCGCAATAAAAATCAAAGGCAAGATGACGCCGGTTTCGCAGCAGGCATTATCGGCTAACGATTCCAAGGCCCTGACGCAGTGCATCATGAATGACAAGCAGCTCAAGGAATATGAAGAAACGCAGGAATGCAACTTTGCGATTGCGCCTGCCGGGCTGTGCCGGTTCCGGGTCAATGCCTATGTCCAGCAAGGCTGCCAGGGTTTGGTTATCCGGGTCATCGCCGCAGAAATCCCCAATTTCGATAAGCTGGGTTTGCCGCCTATTTTAAAAGACGTGATGATGAACAAAAACGGCCTGATTATCATGGTCGGCGGCACGGGTTCAGGTAAATCGACGTCGATGGCGGCGATGATCGACCATCGCAATGCGAACAGTTACGGCCATATCATCACGCTGGAAGATCCCATCGAATATGTGCATGCCCATAAAAATTGCGTCGTCATGCAACGGGAAGTCGGCGTCGATACCAAAAGCTGGGAAGCCGGGCTGCACAATACCTTAAGGCAGGCGCCCGATGTGATTGTGCTGGGCGAAATTCGCAGCGAAGAGATTATGAATTACGGCCTGGAATTTTCCCAAACCGGCCATTTGGCGATGGCGACGCTGCATGCGAACAATGCGAATCAGGCTATCGACCGGATCTTGGGCTTCTTCCCGATAGAGAAGCAGACGAAATTGATGCAGGATATTTCGGTCAATCTACGCGCCATCATTTCCCAGCGTCTGGTTAAAACCGTTGACGGCGGGCGTTGTGCGGCCATCGAGATTTTATTGAACACGCCGTTGATTGCCGATTATATCGCCAAAGGCGAGGCCTCCAGCATCAAGCCGCTGATGGCAAAGTCCCGTGAACTGGGCATGCAGACCTTCGACCAAGCCTTATTGGAGCTTTATCAGGCCGGCAAAATAGATTACGACGAAGCCTTGAGAAATGCCGATTCCCAGAACGAGTTGCGCTTGCAGATCAAATTGGCATCCGGCGAAGACCGGTCGCTCGGCGGGCTTTCGTTGCAATCGAAAGAAGACGGCGGCGACGAGGAATAGCGATTGTGAAAGAATTTAATTTTTAGTGATTTATTTTAGCCACGGATTGATACGGATACACGCCGATAAACTTAGGCAAAAGGCAAAAGGCAAAAGGCAAAAGGCGGATGTGCGTCAACCTCGGTTTTTTCGCCTTTAGCCCTGTGCCTTTCGCCTTATCTGTTTAATCTGAGGCCGAACCGTTACCAGCTTTCCTACCATCAAACAAAACCAGATACTGACATGACGCTGACACCTTACTTAAAATTAATGCTGGAAAAAAATGCCGATAGCTTGTCGTTAAAAGCGGGTTCACCGGCGCTCCTGGGATTAGCCGGAGAGGAATATCCCCTGGGCAAGAATGAATTAACCTCGAACATAATTAAGGACATCACCTTTAGTCTGATCAATGACGTTCAGAAGCAGGAATTAGTCCAGAATAAAGCGCTAAAGTTTAATTGTGCCGCGCCTGACGGCGAGAAATTCACGGCCAGCGCTAAGGTCGAGGATAACGGCTTGGTGCTGTTTATTGTGCCTGAGTCGGCGCTGGCAAAAGCCGATGCCGATGAGCCGGTCGCTGAAAGTTACCAAGTGCTGGGGGCAATGCCGGAAGATGACCTGAACATCCTGCCGTATCTGATGGAAATGGCTAAATTGAATGCCTCGGATTTGTTTTTGACGGTCGGTTCGCCGGTAAAAGCCAAAATTTATGGCCGGGCCGTGCCGCTGGATGATTTTTTGCTGACGCCCGAGCTGACCAAATCCGGCTCATTCGGGATCATGACGCAGGAACAAATCGACGAGTTTTTAGTCACCAGGGACTTGGATTTTGCGATCAGCTTGCCGGACGGCAGTGCGCGGTTTCGCGCCAATGTCTTTTATCAACGCAAAACCGTAGGCTTGGTGATGCGCTTGATTCCGTCGGTCATTCCAACCGGCAAGGAGCTGGGCACACCGGATATTCTGATGGAATTGATCATGGCCAAACGGGGCCTGTTGCTGATGGTGGGCGGCACCGGGTCCGGTAAATCGACCACGCTGGCGGCGATGATCAACCACCGGAATGCCAATTCGGCCGGCCATATCCTGACCATTGAAGACCCGGTCGAATTCTCGCACCCGAACCTGAAATCCATCGTCAACCAGCGCGAAGTCGGCGTCGATACCGACTCTTACGCCAGGGCGCTGAAAGCCAGCTTGCGGGAAGCGCCCGATGTTATCCTGATCGGCGAGATCCGGGACCGGGAAACCATGTCAGCCGCATTGGAGCTGGCCAATACCGGCCACTTATGCATCTCGACGATGCACTCGAACAATGCCAACCAGGCCATGGAACGGGTCATCAACATGTATCCGCAAGACTATCATTCGCAACTGTTTATGGATCTTGCGGTCAACCTCAATGCCGTTATTTCCCAGCGGCTGATTCCCGACACGGCGGGGAAGCGCTGTGCGGCGATTGAAGTGATGATCAACACCCCGCATATAGCGAACTTGATTTTAAAAGGGGATCTGCATGAAATTAAGGAAGCCATGAAATCCAGCGGCAGCAAAGGTATGAGGACATTTGATGACGCGTTGTTCGGACTGTACAAAGATGGACGAATTAGTTTGGAAGAAGCGCTGAAGAATGCCGATTCCAGCAACGATTTGGAAGCCAAGATCAATTTCGGTTGATGTAAAGGAAGTTCTTACCACGGAGAACACAGAGGACACGGAGAAGAGCGCAGCTATCATCAAAACTCTGTGTTATCGGCAACTGCTCCTGCGTCGCCTAAAGCGCCTACTGTTGGTGCTCTACCTCCTGCATCCATGCAAGTCGTTCGTGTCCTCTGTGGTGAATTAACCACCGCTGTTGATTGCGAACCCAATTGGAAAATAAGTAAGGTAGGGTACGCATCGCGTACCGTTTTCAAAGTTTTCCGTTAAATCCTATCTACAAAAATGGTACGCGATGCGTACAAGACCGGAAACCAAGATCAATTTCGGTTGATGTAAAGGAAGCTTTCTCGCCAGGGAACACAGAGGCGAACCGAGTCTTCGTATCTAACATAAAAAACTCTGTGTTCTCCGTGTCCTCTGTGGTGATGATTGAAAACCCAATTGGGAAAGAAGCCGGTATAATAGGCAAATTTTTCCTATTTCCGAGCAATATGAGTACACAAAGAAAAGCAGTGGCGTTAATTTCCGGCGGGCTGGATTCAATGCTGGCAGCGAAAACCATCATGGAACAGGGCGTCCATGTCGAAGGCATCAACTTCTTCACCGGTTTTTGCGTAGAAGGCCACACCCATGCGATTAGGGCCAACAACAAGGCTAAACCGAAACGCAATAATTC
>JBAQYH010000955.1:0-3984 GCA_049299935.1 Methylobacter sp.
ATATATAGCCAGCCCATATCCAGCATCACGTCTTTAAAGAACGGGACAATCAATTGGGTTTCCGCCGGCAGTATTGCGGTTTTGTACAAAAAAACCGCCGCCATTAAACCGATGACCGATTGCCATGAATACTTGGCTTTAGCCGACAAACCATCGCTGTTGCCCTTGACGACTTTTCTATAATCATCGATAAAACCGATGATGCCGTAACCCAGAGTCACCAATAAAATAACCCAGATATAGCGGTTGCTCAGATCCGCCCACAACAGCGTGCTTAATGCAATGGCGACCAGTATCAAAGTTCCACCCATGGTAGGTGTGCCTTTCTTCTCGTAATGCGATTGGGGACCCAGCTCGCGTATACTCTGCCCGATCTTGTTGCGGCTTAGCTTCCTGATCATGACCGGCCCGATTATGAAAGAAATGACCAGCGAGGTTAAGGCGCCTAGAATGGCGCGAAAGGTCAGGTAGTGGAATACCCTGAATCCACCGTCAAAGGTCATTAAATAATCTGCGAAATAAAGTAACATTATTTATATCCTGAAATTGTCAACCAGTGCAGCCACTACATTCTCCATGCGCTGAGCCCTTGACCCTTTGACCAAAATCGCTTCATCACCTTTGAGTTCTTGCTTTAACACTTCATTTAATTCATTTTGGGTATCAAAAAAAGTGGCTCCTTTGCCAAAAACCTTTACAGTATTTCGGGCATCAGAACCTACAGCCAGAAGACGCACGACACCACTTGATTTAATTAGTTCGCCCATTTGTTCATGTATTTTCGGACTGTCAGGCCCCAATTCGCCAAAAGCCCCTAAGACCAGCCAGCGTTTCCCGTCACAGTTCGCCAGCACATCCAGCCCCGCTTTCAGTGAGGCCGAATTGGCGTTGTAGGTATCGTCGATAACGATATTGCCTAAACGGCTTACCAACGGCTGCAAACGCCCTGTAACCGGTTTTACGTTTTCCAATCCCTGTTTAATCTGTTGTAGGTCAATGCCCAGCGCCAGACATGCCGCCGTTGCCGCCAATGCATTAACGACATTGTGCCGCCCTGCGAGCTTTAGTTTTACCGTCAACTCGCCTTTTGCGGTCACCAGTTCAAAGGTCGTGGCGAACGCATGATCAATAATTTCCGTTTTAACGGAATGCGCCGTCACGGTTGCCGATCCATCCATCCCAAACGACATGATCTTTCTTGTGCCGGCCACCGATTTCCAGTAGTCGAAATAGGCATCATCGCGGTTAAGAACCGCCACGCCGTCCTGTTTAAGCGTTTGGATTATTTCCCCTTTGGCTTTAGCAACGCCGTCAACACTGCCGAACCCTTCTATATGCGCGGCTCCCACATTGGTAATGATCGCAACATCCGCCTGTGCATACTGACTGCTAAACTCAATTTCGCCCGGATGGTTTGCGCCCATCTCGATGACTGCGTACCGGTGCTGTTCGTTCAAGCGCAGCAAAGTTAAGGGGACGCCGATGTCGTTATTCAAGTTGCCTTGGGTAAACAGCGTGTCAGCATTCACACTCAATATTGCCGCCACCATTTCCTTGACGGTGGTTTTGCCGTTGCTGCCGGTAATGCCCACAACCGACACTGCCGCTCTTTTCCGCCAAACGCCCGCTAATTCAGCCAAGGCCAAGCGCGTATCGTCAACAACGATGTGAGGCACCGTTACTGCAACGCCCTGATGCACGATGGCCGCCGCAGCCTCTGCTTGCTCTGCCTCGGCCACGAACTCATTGCCGTCGAAGTTATGGCCTTTAATCGCCACATAAAGCTGTCCCGGCTTTATCGCTCTTGTATCTATACTGACCGATGAGATGACAACATCTTCCCCCACCAACTGTCCCTGCACACAGGCGGCAATCTCGCTCAGCGTCATCTTCATCGATTTCGCCTGCTCAATGCATCGATCACAACCTGCCTGTCGCTGAAAGGTACGCACACGCCATTGCTTTCCTGGTATTGCTCATGGCCTTTACCCGCAATCACTATGCAATCATTTTTAGCTGCACTTGCTACCACTTTTTGTATCGCCTGTTCTCTGTTTTGAATAACTTCGACCTTAGCTGATCTGCAGCCGGCCAAAATATCGTTAACTATATCCAGTCCGTTTTCGTAACGCGGGTTGTCATCGGTAATCACCACATGATCCGCCCACTGTTCGGCAATTTTTCCCATTTGCGGACGTTTGCCTGTATCCCTGTTTCCGCCGCAACCGAAAACTACCCATAAGTCCTGTTTGCAATGCTTGCGCAAGCTGGATAACACCTTGTCCAAGGCATCCGGGGTATGGGCATAATCCACAAAAATCAATGGATCGGTCTCGGCCCCAAATCGCTCCATACGGCCATCAACCGGCTTTACACCGGTAAGTTTTTTAACTGCATCATCCAACGAAACCCCCATAGCCAGCATGACGGTCAAAACGGCCAGCACATTCTCCACATTAAAATCGCCGAACAGCGGCACTTTCACCCGCCGAAGCTCGTTCCGCCAGCGCACATCAAATTCGATGCCGCCCGTTTCATGCCGTATGTTTTCCGCGATAACAGACTCGCCTGAATCAGCTGTTTTTCCCTTAGCGCTAAATTGCCATAGCTGCACCGATTCGGGGACTGCGGCGATAATCCGCCCGCTGTAAACATCATCCAAATTCACCGCTGCAAATACCAAGCCCGGCGTTTTCAATAGCGCCAGTTTGGCCTGTACATAAGCGTCCATCGTGCCGTGATAATCCAGGTGGTCGCGGCTGATATTGGTAAATACCGCGCCTTTGAACCTTACCCCGTTGACCCGGCCTTGCTCCAAGCCGTGCGAGGAAACTTCCATCGCCACCGCGCGCTTCTTATTCTTTAATAGTTCAGCCAGTATTTTCTGGATTGCCAGAGCATCGGGCGTAGTATTCAGCGTCTTGTTGAGCTTGCCCCACTCACCCCAGCCGAGCGTCCCTATGATTCCGCAGTCATCCAGCATCTGGCTCAAAAACTGACTGCAAGACGTTTTGCCATTCGTGCCGGTGATGCCGATCACCGTCATAAGCCGGGATGGATCGCCATAAAAACGCGCGGCCAGCTCACCCAACTTTAAACCCAGATTCTCCACGGCAATCATCGGTACGAGCGTAGAGATGTTGCTCTGCAAAGCCTCCGCCAACTGCCGGCCATTGCCGGCAGGATCAAAAATCACTGCACAGGCGCCATTATTAATAGCCTGTTCGACATGCGCCAAACCATGCTGCTTGGCACCGGCCAGCGCAACAAATACATCACCGCGAACCAGATCCCGACTATCCAAAACCAAGCCGACGACCGCCAAGGATGGTGAAAGTGTCGCAATCGGTATGGAACCGGTGCGACCAATCGGCATATCGTCCTGATCTGAAACGGTGGCCAGCCCGTTTAATAAATCTTTCAGCCGCAGCACACCGCTATGCTGCTCTTTCTGCCCTGTCATGTTATGGACCTTTCCGCGTCAACAAAATAGGCATATTATCCTGCTGATCGGGAGCCACCTCCAACACCCTCAAAGCCCCCGCCATTACCTTGGAAAACACCGGTGCCGAGACTATCCCGCCGTAGTATTGTCCCGCCGAAGGCTCATCAATCATGACCACGATAATCAATCGCGGATTCTTTGCCGGCGCCATGCCTGCAAAAACAGAAAAATAACTTTTCTCGACATATCCGCCCGCACCGGCTTTTTTTACCGTGCCGGTTTTACCGGCAGCGCTGTAGCCGTCGACCCTGCCCTCGTAGGCGGTGCCGTCTTTCATCAGCACGGTTTCCATCATGGCTCTGACTCTTTTGGCTGTCTTGGCCGAAAACACCCGCTGCTCGTCAACATCTTCATTACGCCGTAACAAGCTGACCGAGTGCAAAATGCCGTCATCCGCCAATGCCGTATAGGCTCTTGCCAACTGTAATGCCGAGGTACTCACGCCATAGCCAAATGACAATGTCGCCCTGTCAAAATCG
>JBAQYH010000956.1:0-11423 GCA_049299935.1 Methylobacter sp.
AAGTTTTTGATTTCCCCAGCTGCGGAAGCCGCACGCTGGGCAAGGCTACGTACTTCACTGGCGACAACGGCAAATCCTCGCCCCTGCGTTCCGGCGCGGGCGGCTTCGACTGCGGCATTAAGGGCCAAAATATTGGTCTGGAAAGCAATGCCGTCTATCACCGAAATAATGTCCACCACCTTGCGTGAAGACTCGTTAATTTCTTCCATGGTCGAGACCACCTGCCCCACCACTTTAACGCCCTTACCCGCGATGTCCGTTGCGCCGACGGCAAGCTGATTAGCGTGTTTGGCGTTTTGGCTATTGGCCTGCACGGTAGAAGTCAGCTCTTCCATGCTGGCGGCGGTTTGTTCCAGACTCGCAGCCTGTTCTTCGGTACGGTGCGACAGGTCATTGTTGCCGGCGGCAATTTCTTTTGCAGCGGTATTGATGGTCTCGGAAGCCTCCTTGATTTGGCCGACAACCTCTTTCAGTTTTTCCACTGTAGCATTGGAATCATCTTTAAGTTGCCCGAAAGTCCCCGCATAATCATTGGTGATGGTTTCAGTCAGGTCGCCGCGGGACAATGCGCCGAGCACACGCACCACCTCATTCAGGCCGGTAGAGCTGATCTCCATCAGCTCATTAACCTCCTGTGCCAATTGCAGGAAGAAGCCTTCTTTATCACTCTCGCTAATGCGCTGGTTGAAATCGCCGGACACGGCGCCGCTCACCACTTTGGCGACTTCCTGCTCAATGGCCACTTCAGCGGTTCGGTCCTTCCATTCCACCACCGAGCCGATACGCTGCCCCTGTTCGTTACTAATCGCGTTGACTATCAAATCAAAAGTAAGCCCTCCAATGTGGATTTCACTACGAAAAGTCGAACTTAACGTACCCAGCAATTGTTTCTGGTGTGCAGGATTCTTGTGAAAAACATCCATGTTGGCCCCCAATAATTTACCGGCATCAAACTTGGGTAAAACCTTGCGTATGTCGGCTTCGGCGTGCCGCATCGTAGCGAGCGCCGCCGGATTCAAATAGATAATATTGCGTTCATTGTCAGCCACCATCACATTGGAGGTCATGCCATCCAGGGCGATTTTGATCCGCAGGGATTCGTCATGCTCTTTGCGATCCTTCGTGATACGCGCCAGCAATTGCTGTTGCATGGCGTTCATCGAGCGGAACAGATTGCCCAGCTCATCCTTTTGCGAAATATCGATACTGGAACTTAAATCGCCCTCTGCAATAGCGCTAGCCACCTGCTGAAGCGTGTGAATCGAACGCAAAATCCCCCGGCTGATAAGAAGGGTCAATACGACAGCTAACAGGACAGAAAGGATGGTCAGCACGATAAAGAATATCGCCATATGCTGGGCATCGCTCTTGAATTTGCTCGCGGCATCGAGAAGATCGTTGGCGAGTTTGTTCTCAACTTCCTTGATCAGGTCGATTTTTTCGGTCACCGTTTTGAACCAGTAGACCGGATCAATGCCCAGCCCGGGCTCAGTACCTTTGTCCATGGCGATTTTCTTTATCCGCGCAACTTCATCAATGGCCGGCCCCGACACTTTGGCCTTATAAAACTCCTTTTGGCTGTCCAGCGCGTAGGCAAAAAACAGGTCGGTATAAACATCCTGGGCGGAAAAGTTTTTCAGGAATCGGCTGTGGGTGTCAGGCGTAAAGCGATCTGCGACAAACACCGTAGCCAGCAAGGCTCGCTCCATACCGGCCCGCTCCTTGGCCTTGAGCAGACTTGAATACGAAGAAGCCAGACGGGAAATTTCGCTGTGACTGCTGAGAGTGGCGACCTGGGCAGGAACATCGAGCAGCGAGCCGATGGTTTTACTGTAATAAGCACTCGATTGCGTCCCCTCCATGCCAAGAGTGCTGATAACGCCGCGCTTGGCGGTCAGTTCCCCCAGGTTAGTTAACGCAACATCGATCAGTGCCTTCAATCCGCTACTGTAGCTGCCGGGATCAAAACTTTGAAGTGTCGTTTGAAACGTCTCAATCGCCTTATCGGTTTTCGCACGTTGTTCCGGTAATTCGGCGGCAAATTTGACGCCATTGCTGCCGATGAAAGAAGCGCTCATGCCGCGCTCTTTCTGCATTTCATGAACCAAGGCGCCGATTTTAACGGAAACATCGACCAGCGCTTCCAGCTTAACCATCTCTTTCGAAGTCGACTGTCGCTCAAGAACGCCCGTCCCGGCAAAATAAAGCAGGGCGAAAACCGGGATAGCCGCCATCAGGATTAATTTTGATCTTAAACTCGACGCGAAAGTGATATTGTCTGGCATGCTACATTCCTTGAGTAATATTTCTGAAGTGTTTTGGAGCATCTAACCAGCGTCAAACAACGCTATGCTCTTGTATCCTTTGGACAAACCGGAGTCATCGGTTAATTCCTAAATGATCCAAACCATATTCAAAATTATAGCATCTAAACAGCTAAGCATTCAGTAATCGAATCGCCATCACATCACATCCGGCGTAATGCAGGACACTGTTTGCCGTTGAACCTAGCAACAGCGCCAAGCCATGCCGGCCATGGGAGCCGACAACGATTAAATCAACCTGTTCCCGCTCGGCAATCCGGACTATCTCCTGTTTAGGCGCACCCCAGATCATCCAACGATTAGGCTGAGCCACAGCCAACTGATCGCCAATCTGCATCAACCTCGCTTTCTCCGCTTCAAGCAACTCATAGCCTGAATCTCCGGTCAGGGAAATCACTGTTCCATAACCGGTATCCGGCATCGGAATATTATCCAGCACGTGAATAATACTCAATTTAGCTTGGTATTTTTCGGCCAAATCTTTTGCCCTTCGGGCAACCGTCCCGCCCTGTTCGGAAAAATCCACAGCCAGTAAAATGTGTCGATAAGCGCCCATTGTTTTCGCCTTATTGTAAATAACCGATATTAGGCACTGTCCACGAAAGGCAAGAAAAACACGAAAAAACGTAGGTCCGGTTCTCGAATTACGACATCATGAGTTTTATTTATTACAGCGGGCTTCCTTGCCATTCATTTTTCGTGCCTTTCGTGTTTTTCGTGGACTATACCTTATGGTAAATATCAGCACCTTCTTCAAGGAACTGCTTGGATTTTTCATCCATGCCTTTTAATAAAGCCTCTTCTTCTTTGAGGCCTTTTTCCGCCGCATAATCGCGGACATCCTGGCTGATTTTCATCGAGCAGAAATGCGGACCGCACATCGAACAAAAATGCGCGACTTTGGCGGACTCTTTCGGCAAGGTTTCATCATGAAATTCGCGGGCTTTTTCGGGATCGAGACCAATATTGAACTGATCTTCCCAACGGAATTCAAAGCGCGCCTTGGACATCGCGTTATCCCGCGCCTGCGCGCCGGGATGGCCTTTAGCCAAGTCGGCCGCATGGGCGGCGATTTTGTAAGTCACGATGCCTTCGCGGACATCCTGCTTGTTCGGCAGGCCCAAATGCTCTTTTTGGGTGACGTAACAAAGCATCGCGCAACCGTACCAGCCGATATTGGCCGCGCCTATCGCCGAGGTAATGTGGTCGTAACCGGGCGCAATGTCGGTCGTCAGCGGCCCCAAGGTATAAAAAGGCGCTTCGCCGCATTCTTCCAGCTGCTTGTCCATATTGACTTTAATCATGTGCAACGGCACGTGGCCAGGGCCTTCGATCATGGTTTGCACGTCGTGCTTCCAAGCAATCTTGGTCAATTCGCCCAAGGTTTCCAGTTCGCCGAATTGCGCGGCATCGTTAGCGTCGTAAATTGAACCCGGACGCAGGCCGTCGCCTAATGAAAAGGCCACGTCATAGGCTTTCATGATTTCGCAGATTTCTTCAAAATGCGTGTACAAGAAGCTTTCGGTATGATGCGCCAGGCACCATTTAGCCATGATCGAACCGCCGCGCGACACGATGCCGGTCATGCGTTTTGCGGTTAACGGCACGTGATGCAAGCGCACCCCGGCATGTATCGTAAAGTAATCCACGCCCTGCTCGGCTTGCTCGATCAAGGTATCGCGGAAGATTTCCCAGGTCAGGTCTTCGGCTTTGCCGTTAACTTTTTCCAGCGCCTGGTAGATCGGCACGGTGCCGATAGGTACCGGGGAATTGCGTAAAATCCACTCGCGGGTTTCGTGGATGTTTTTGCCGGTGGATAAATCCATGATGGTATCGCCGCCCCAACGAATGCCCCAAAGCATTTTCTCGACCTCTTCTTCAATTGATGAAGTCACTGCCGAGTTGCCTAAATTGCCGTTGATTTTAACCAGGAAGTTACGGCCGATAATCATCGGCTCCAGTTCGGGATGGTTGATGTTGCACGGAATAATCGCCCGGCCTCTGGCCACTTCAGAACGGACAAATTCAGGGGTAATCACGTCGGGAATGGATGCGCCGAACGAATCGCCGGGATGCTGGTCTTTCCACAAATGGCGCATTTCTTCCATTTTCTGGTTTTCACGAATGGCGATGTATTCCATCTCCGGCGTGATGATGCCCTGTCTGGCATAGTGCATTTGCGACACGTTTTTTCCCGCTTTGGCTCGGCGCGGCTTGCGGATATGCTCAAAACGCAACTCGGCGGTCACAGGGTCTTCAAGACGCTGACGGCCGAATTCCGAGCTGGGGCCGGATAATTCTTCGGTGTCGTCCCGCTCTGCAATCCAGGCTGAACGGATAGCGCCCAGGCCTTTTTTCAAATCGACTTCAACATTGGGATCGGTATAAACGCCGGAAGTATCGTAGACATAAAGCGGCGGATTTTTCTCCGCGCCTTGTTCCGCGCCGAAATGCAGCGGCGTATCGGATAAGGTAATTTTACGCATCGGAACTTGTATGTCGGGACGGCTGCCTTGAACATATACTTTTTCCGATGCGGGGTAGGAATCAATCTTTACGCTACTGGATGCAGTAGACGTAACTTCTTTAAGGACGGCGCTCATGTTTTTCTCCAACAACAAAACAATAAGGCGCAGGGAAGTCTGGGCTTTCCTACGCCGGTATTAACCGGGGTCAGGTTCAAAGGGTTTTTCTCAGCCTCCCCTTCCCATGCAACGCATAGCAACAAGAAAGCACCCCTAGCCTTTACGGATGTAAGCTTACGTTAAAGGATAATGCCGCAGATTGCAAGCTCGGACCGCACCATCAGCACAATAAACGCCTTACAAAACAAATGGTTTTGATAAGCAAGGCCATTTTTGAACACTTATTTTACAGCCCCCTCCCTCATCGGCTGCCATTTAGTGATGATCAGCAAAGACTCTTGATAGAATGCTTATCTCAAAAGCCAACAGCCCGCGCCCAATAAAGCAGCCTACCAACACTGTAAAAATGATTTTTTTTATCAGCAATGTTAGAATCAATGCAACTCCTGACTAACCAGACTTAACGGATGTCAACAGACCCTCAACAGAACGCCCATCAATCGCCGGTACTGGAATTCAAAAGCAGCACTTTTTCTGTGCCTGTTCTGGTTTTAGCCAGTAACGATGCCATTTCTATCGAGCAGCAATTACAGGAAAAAATCCATCTGGCGCCTGAATTTTTCAAAAATTCTCCGCTGGTGTTTGACTTGCAGGAACTGAATAAACACGAACTCTACATTGATGTGACCGAACTCGCTCACATCATCCGCAAGCTGGGTTTGTTGCCGATAGGGATACGCGGCGGCACTACACAGCAAAATCAACAGGCCTTGGAACTTGGAATTCCTGTACATTCCGGCCATATCGCCAGGGATGGCGTGTATGCCGCAAACCAGTCGGGAACTGGCGCGGCGAGCACTGCGGCACCGTCAGAAACGCAAAAACAACAAACGCCTGAGCCTGAACCGCATCCGGCACCTGAGCAACATACCGTTGTCGCAACAACAACCATGATCACCCACCCGGTCCGCTCCGGTCAGCGCATTTATGCCCCGGGTGATTTGGTCATCTTAGCCCAGGTCAGCGCCGGGGCTGAAATCCTGGCCGAAGGCAATATCCATGTTTACGGGTCTTTAAGAGGCCGGGCTCTGGCAGGCGTGCAAGGCAACGCAGACGCGCGTATTTTCTGCTCCGACTTACAGGCCGAGCTTATTTCGATTGCCGGAAATTACAAGATCAGCGAGGATTTGAAGGGTACCGTTCTCAACCAGCCCGTTCAGATCTATTTACAAAACCATGCTTTAGTTATTAAAGATATTTAACTTATACGCTCTTTGGAGGGAAAATTTGTGGCACGAATCATAGTCGTAACATCAGGTAAAGGTGGCGTTGGTAAAACAACAACAAGTGCCGCCATAGCCATGGGGCTTGCCAAAAGAGGTCACAAAACAGCGGTCATTGATTTTGATGTGGGTTTGCGTAACCTGGATTTAATTATGGGCTGCGAGCGCCGCGTTGTTTATGATTTTGTCAATGTCATCAACGGTGAAGCCTCCCTTAACCAGGCGTTGATACGCGATAAAAACTGCAACCAGCTTTACATTCTGCCTGCGTCGCAAACACGGGATAAAGACGCCTTGAGCCAGGAAGGCGTTGGCAAAATTCTGGATGAACTGAAAAAAGACTTTAAATACATCGTCTGCGATTCCCCGGCCGGCATCGAAAAAGGCGCGCATCTGGCGATGTATTTTGCCGATGACGCGTTTATCGTCACCAACCCTGAAGTCTCTTCGGTGCGGGACTCGGATCGCATGCTAGGCATTTTATCCAGCAAGTCGCGCAGGGCCGAACAAAACGAAGAGCCTATTAAAGAATATCTGCTGCTGACCCGCTATTCGCCTGAGAGAGTCAAACTGGGCGAGATGTTGAGCGTTGACGATGTACAGGAAATTTTATCGCTGCATTTGCTGGGCGTTATCCCTGAATCAAAGTCGGTGTTGAATGCGTCAAACTCCGGCACCCCTGTTATTCTTGACGAAAAAAGCGATGCAGGCCAAGCCTATGCGGATGTTATTGCACGCTATTTGGGTGAGGATAGACCGCATCGGTTCATTGATGAGAAGAAGGGACTGTTTGGGAAGCTTTTCGGAGGTAAATAATGAGTTTACTGGACTATTTTAGAACATCTAAAGCCAGTTCGGCGTCACTTGCCAAGGAAAGACTGCAAATTCTGGTCGCCCATGAGCGCAGCTCCAGAAACCAACCTTCTTACCTTCCTCAATTACAAAAAGAATTGCTGGAAGTTATTCGAAAATACGTTAACGTAGACCAAGACGCCATATCCGTTAATTTTGAACAAAACGATACTCAGGAGACGCTGGAATTGAACATCGTGCTGCCTGAGCATCAAGCCAAGACTTCTTAATACAACATCCAAGCAAGGAGATTACTATGTCTAATACAATCGGCGATGCAGCAGGAATAGTCTGGAACTATCTGGACAAGAACGGGCCGTCCAGTGTCAATAAAGTGACCACTGAAACCGGCATCAACAAAAATGACGTGCAACGCGCCATCGGCTGGCTCAGCAAGGAAGACAAGCTGTCCATTGAGATGGTAGGCCGGGCTGAAACGCTGTCGTTGAAATAAGCAAAAACGCCTCAGCACACGGCCATGGAGAGAAATGGAACACGGATGACACCGATTAAACGGATAAACACTGATTGAAATTTGCCTCGGAAAAATCCGTGTAAATCAGTTCTATCCGTGTCATCCGCGTTCTATTGAACACGCTGAATAGTCCAACTTATTGTAATTCCCGATGCCGGACAATAACATTTAAGAACGGGCCTTTAAACTGCCTCGCGAGCGCATCCACCAGATAAACCGAGCGATGCTGTCCGCCGGTACAGCCTATCGCCACTGTCAAATAACTGCGCCCTTCGGCTTCAAACCGGGGAATCCAGCGTTCAAGAAACCCGGTAACATCTTTAAAAAGCTCGGCAACCAGCCCTTGTTCGTCAAGAAAATCGATGACCGGTTGATCTTTTCCCGTTAATCCCCGCAATTCCGGCACCCAATAGGGATTCGGCAAGCTGCGAGCATCAAACACAAAATCCGCATCCAGCGGAACGCCATGCTTGAAACCGAATGATTGGAACTGCAAGGAAATATGCCTGACATCCCTTTCGCCGATCTGATCCCTGATAAGCTCCCGTAACTGGTGGTAATGCGTCCGGCTGGTATCAATGACGACGCTCGCGTGTCTGGCAACCGGCGTCAACATTTCCTTTTCTATTTTTAACGCTTCTCTTAACGGTACATTTAAATCCGTCAACGGATGCCGCCGCCGGGTTTCGCTATAGCGTTTCAATAAGGTAGACTCTTCGGCCTGCATAAAGATAATTTCGCAATCAATCTGCTTGTTGCGTATTAACTCCAGGCTTTCGGAAAAATTGAGCAGACTCTCGCTCTGATTCCTGGCATCAATACCTATAGCCGTTTTGGCATAGGTAAGCTTATCCACCAGCATAACGTGGTTGATAAAGTCTTCCAGCAAGGTCACGGGCAGGTTATCGATACAGTAATAGCCGCAATCTTCCAAGGTATCCAAGGCGATACTTTTACCTGAACCGGAAAGGCCGCTGACGATTAATAGCTTCATAAGAAATCAGGCGAAGGGCCAAGGGCGAAAGGCAAAGAAAGCTTTTTCAGCCCTTCGCCTTTCGTCTTTTGCCTATCTTATCTATGTTGTCCGGTTTTTTCTTTATGTTTGATAATTTGACGATCCAGCTTATCAACCATATTGTCGATAGCGACATACATGTCTTCCTGGTGATCTTCGGCAAACAATTTAGCGCCGCTCAATTGCAATGTTGCTTCAGCCTTTTGAACTAATTTTTCCACGCTTAAAATGACGTGTACATCGGTAACATTATCAAAATGACGTGCTAATTTTTCAAATTTTGAATCGATGTGCGCTTTTAAAGCGTCGGTTACTTCAAGATGATGGCCTGTTACGATGACTTGCATAAGATAAACTCCTTTAATGGTGAATGATTTTTGTTTATTGTGAGCGTCAGGCCGCGCTATAAAATGCGCTTACGCTGACTTGATGAGGAAATGAGCATCGCTTCACGATACTTGGCAATTGTCCTTCTAGCAACATTGATGCCCTTTTCTTTTAATAGCTCGGCTATTTTACTATCACTTAACGGTTTTGCCAGATTTTCATTGCTGATAAGCTCTTTAATAAACGCCCTAATGGCCGTCGATGAACATTCCCCTCCGCCTTCCGTTGAAACATGACTGGAAAAGAAATACTTAAACTCGACGATACCGTTAGGGGTATGCATAAATTTTTGCGTGGTAACCCTGGATATGGTCGACTCGTGTAATTCCAGCTCTTCGGCAATATCTCTCAATACCATGGACTTCATCGCAATAGAGCCATGTTCAAGGAACCCGGTCTGCTTTTCCACGATACAGCGGGCCACGCGCAATAAGGTGTCGTTACGGCTTTGGAGGCTTTTAATAAACCACCGCGCTTCCTGTAAATGGTCTTTCATACAGGTGTTGTCTTTGCTGTTATCCGCTCTTTTTATCATGCTTGAATAAAAGGGATTGATGCGCAATTTGGGTGCTATATCCGGGTTCAGGTTGACTTGCCATTTACCGTTTTGCTTAACCACGTAAACATCGGGGATGACGTATTCGGAATCCGAATCCTGTATCTGCGCGCCCGGTTTAGGGTCCAGGGTTCTGATTAATGCCACCACCTCGTCCAGTTGCCGTTCGGTCACGCCTAATTTACGCATCAGCTTTGACTGCTCGTGGGTCGCCAACAAATCCAGGTATCGGGTAACGAGAGTCAGCGCCTCCTCTTTATAAGGGGTGCCTTCCGGCAACTGCTGTATCTGTAACCTCAAGCAATCTTTTAAATCGATCGCGGCAACGCCGGCAGGATCAAAATTTTGCACCCTGTGCAGCACCGCGTTCACTTCATCGAAATCAAGGTCGTCCAATTGGCTCTGCAAGCCCTGAAAAATTTCCTCAGGACTACTGATCAGGTAACCGTCTTCATTAATCGAATCGATAATCGCCAAGGCGATGGCATGGTCCCGCTCGGAAAACGAGGTTAACTCCACTTGCCATAACAAATGATCCAGCAAGGTTGAGGATTTACTGCGCTGCGTTTCGAATTCAACTGTCTCCGCGGAATTGGCGCCCGACTCCATTGCGTATTCATAAACATCATCCCAGGAGGAATCAATGGGCAATTCATCCGGTATGTCTGTTTGCGAGCCTTGGCTGGTCACTAAATCCGAATTATCGATTTTTTTCTCGGGCGCTATTTCGGCTCCCTGAACCGTGTTTTCTTCCTCATTAACTTCCAGCATCATATTAGACTCAAGAGCCTGCTGAATTTCCTGCTGCAATTCTAATGTCGACATCTGCAACAATTTGATCGCCTGCTGCAATTGCGGCGTCATGGACAGTTGCTGCCCCAGTCGGAGATTTAAGGATTGTTTCATTCGGTCACAATGTTTTATAAGTACTCTAAATCAAAGACTAAAGTTATTACCCAAATAAACTTTACGCACTTCCTCGTTGGCAACGATAGCTTCCGCGCCGCCTTCTGCAATCACTCTGCCGTCGTTAAGTATATACGCACGATCGCAAATGCCTAGTGTTTCCCTGACATTATGCTCGGTAATCAATACGCCTATGCCCCGGTATTTCAAATGCTCGATGATTTTTTTTATATCATCTACCGAGATAGGATCAACCCCGGCAAACGGCTCGTCCAATAGTATAAACTGGGGATTGGTCGCCAGCGCCCTGGCAATTTCGACGCGCCGCCGTTCGCCGCCCGACAGACCCAAGGCTGCTTGATCGCGCAGATGGAGGATATGGAACTCCTGCAACAACTCCTCAATCACCAATTCCGCCTGGCCTTGAGTCAAGTCGTCACGAATTTGCAAAACTGCGCGTAAATTATCCGCTACGCTCAGCTTTCGAAAAACCGAGGGTTCCTGAGGCAAATAACCTATCCCTAATTGCGCCCTCAAATGCATCGGGTGATGGGTGATGACTTGAGAGTCCAGTGTAATCTCTCCCTCATCCGCTTTAATCAGCCCCACCATCATATAAAAACTGGTGGTTTTTCCCGCACCGTTAGGCCCCAATAAACCGACGACTTCACCGGTATCGACATGCAATGAAACGCCGTTAACCACATTGCGTTTATTGTAGTTTTTAATCAGTTGTTTTGCGGCTAGTCTGGTCATGTTTAAACGAAATTACAAGGTGAAAAAAGCGTCGTTTTGTACATTATCATTTGCCATTACCCTTCTGGGCCGGCTGTTCTTTGGATTTCGGTTGCAATACGACATGAACGCGCTTGCTGGCGGATTCTTTTTCGCCCGCTTTAACCAGCGAGGTTTTAAGATCGTATTCAATAAAGTCGCTGGTATAAGCGCCGCTGCCTTGCCAGACGGTGGCTTTATCAATCAAAATCAACAAATTCTTTTTAGGATAATACTCGCCGGTTAATGCTTCGCCGGTTATATCC
>JBAQYH010000957.1:0-3564 GCA_049299935.1 Methylobacter sp.
GCTGTGTACCCTCTGCACTACGGCCAGACTTCATAATTTGATTGCTGCCACAAGCCGGGCAGGTAATTTCTTGATAACAGGTCATAGAAATATTATACGGGAAAATTACATATTTAACCCATTACCATAAATTCATAACTAATTCTACTTTGTCAGATTACATGCGATGAACAGACTAAAATCCCGTCCACCCTTCGACAAGCTCAGGGCGAACGGAATTTTAGTCTGTTCAACTGCGTTTTTGATAATCTGACAAAGTAGAACTAAGCCGTTCGTGGTGAGCCTGTCGAAGGGCGAACGGTTAAGCCTTCCGCAATAGCATGGTTTTCACCGGGTTAAATGTTCTTCTATGCACGCCCAGAAAGCCGAACTGCTCGATTTCGGCCAGATGCTGTTTGGTGCCGTAGCCCTTATGCACATGAAACGCAAAATCGGGGTATTGTTGATGATAGTCAACCATCAGTTTATCCCTCTCGACTTTCGCTAAAATTGAAGCCGCGCTGATCGCCTGCACTTTGCTGTCGCCTTTAACGATAGCCTGGGCAGGCATGGACAATTTCGGCAGGCGATTACCGTCCACTAAAACTTCATCAGGTTGGATAGACAAGCCTTCTACCGCTCTTTGCATTGCCAGCAGCGTGGCCTGAAGGATGTTGAGACGATCGATTTCTTCAACACTGGCCTGGGCAATCGACCAAGTTAAGGCGGATTCTTTAATGAGGATGTAAAGACCGTCCCGTTTGCTTTCGCTAAGGACTTTGGAATCGGCCAATCCGGCTATCGGCCGCTGGGGATCTAAAATGACTGCTGCCGCGAAGACCGGGCCTGCCAGCGGCCCCCTCCCCGCTTCATCAACACCTGCAACAAGATTTTTTATTGAAAACACATCATCCATCACTGCTTACACTCCTGAAACAACGATATTCGTGATTAGTAAGGAACTTGAGCTAATTTCAAAATCGCCGTTCCGGCAAGAATTGCGGACCCCAGAACCAATGGGTGACATGGCGGCTTCAAATCCCTGTGCTCTGGATACCGTCAATCCCTGCCGGTATGACGACTCAGCTAAAGCATCTTGCTAATCAGGAAAGCATTTTTGTGGACGAAAATCTTTAGATTAAAGTGCTCGCACAAGAAGCACGAAAATTTGTAACTATTCAGCATATGCAAAAAACGATTAATGGAAAACACGGATGACACTGATTAAAAAAAGCCAGGCATATTTTAAAAAATCCGTGTAAATCCGTCCTATCCGTGTCATCCGTGTTCTATTTCTTTTTTCGCTGAATACTTTTAAAAAATACTTAGCGCAATATACCCCGACTCACATTGCGCAAAAAACTAACCATATCGGACAATTCCTTGCTTTCACCGGCCAAATCTTCCATCTGGTCGATCGCATCTTCCAGGCGCAGATTGGTCTTGTAAATTATCTTGTAGGCTTTTCTGATTAACCGGATGTCTTCAGGAGAGATGCCGTTACGCTCCATGCCGACTGAATTGATGCCGTGCGGCCGGGTAGGCTTACCGCCGACCATCACGAAAGGCGGGATGTCCTGGGTAATTGCACTGCCCATCGCAGCAAAACTGTATTGCCCGATTTGGGTAAACTGATGAACCAACGTGAATCCGCCCAAAATGGCGTGACTATGCAAATGCACATGTCCGGCCAATGACGCTCCGTTGGCCATAATGACGTGATTGCCGATGATGCAATCGTGCGCCACATGGGTGTATGCCATAAACAGGTTGTCATTGCCTATCTTGGTCAGGCTTTTGTCCTGCTTCGTCCCCCGGTGCATGGAGGTGTATTCGCGGATGGTGTTTCTATCGCCGATTTCCAGCCGGGTTATCTCCGCCGCATACTTTTTGTCTTGCGGGTCTTCGCCGATGGAAGTGAATTGATAGATGCGATTCTGCTCGCCGATGGTAGTGGGTCCTTTGATAACAACATGGGAACCTATCACCGTCCCGGCGCCGATTTTTACGCCGGCCCCTATGACGGAAAAAGGCCCAACAGATACATCGTCGGCCAGCTCCGCCTTACTATCAACTATCGCTGTTGGATCGATCAAATCAATTTACCACGGCTGCACATCGGATTTCGGCACTTGCAACGAACTCACCGTCAACTTCGGCACAGCATTCAAATGCCCAGATATTGCGTTTGCTTTTAAGGAATTTTGCTTCCAGCATCAATTGGTCGCCGGGTACAACGGGTCTTTTAAACTTGGCCTTATCGATACCGACCAGATAATAAATCATCCCGGCCAGTTCATCCCCTGCTGTTTCCGATGCCAACAATCCGGTAGATTGAGCCAAGGCCTCCAAAATCAACACGCCCGGCATAATGGGTTTTTGCGGGAAATGGCCTTGGAAAAACGGTTCGTTGTAAGTAACGTTTTTCACTCCCAGCAGTCTAACGCCGGGTTCACACTCAATAACCTTGTCAACCAATAAAAAAGGGTAACGATGGGGCAGGAATTCTTGTATTTGTAAAATATCTAACTTAATGGACATATTTGAGGATGCTTCTCTTAAAAGTTGATGACTATGCAATTAAATAAAAAAAACCATGTGTAATTATTCCGGCATAGTCGACAACTTTTGTTGAACTTGGCTAGTCACGTCGATTTTGTCGCTGGCATAAATGACGCCGTCTGTCAGTAATAAATCAAAGTTTTGATCTTTGGCTATTTCCCGAATCGCTTCAACGATACGACGTTGCAATTTACCCAATTCTTCATTACGGCGAGCATTAAAATCTTCGCTAAACTCTTGCTGGGCTCTTTTTGCATCTCTTTTCTTATTTAAAATATCTTTTTCCAGGTTGACCCGCGCCGATTCACCCATTACGGCCGCATCTTTGGTCATTCTTTCGTCCATGCTTTGGATTTCTTTTTGCTGGGCAACTAATTGCTTATCTCGTGGTGAAAACTCTTGTTCCAGACGTTTTTTAGCTTTTTCTGCCTGGGGTGCTTTCTCAAGAACGGCTGGTATATTGACAAAACCAATCTTTAAATCAGCATAGCTCACATTAGCAGCGAGCAACAATCCTAAAAATAAAGCAATTTTCGTTTTCATTGGTAAACAATTCTCTGGTGAAATTAAAATAAATAACGATTAAAAATACGGTAACTTTAGTTAGTTATAGGGGCGTTAGATTATAGGGGATATGTTTGTTAAACAAAAACAACTTCCTCTAGAAATTCTGGCCGAAATTGAATTGAAACATCTGTTTCTGATCCCCTATATTGCCAACAGTCGAGGCTTGGGACGTAGCATTTAACGGTAATGCCGCGCTGACAGATAAAGCGCCGAACGGTGACAACCACTCGCCTGAAACCCCGACAGAATATTTCATATTGTCTACTTTAAAGCCATTATTGATGGACCCGGCATCAAAAAATGTGCCTAACCTGACCGATTTTGTCTCCGGCATAAAAGGCACAGGGAAAAACAATTCGGCATTGCCGATAATTTTACTGGAACCGCCAAACGGATAGCCATTGGAGTCTCTCGGGCCCACCGTATTATTCTTAAAGCCGCGTATCGACCCTGTGC
>JBAQYH010000958.1:0-2206 GCA_049299935.1 Methylobacter sp.
CCGTGCGCGCCTTATAACGCGCATGAAATCAGTTGAGCGGCTTGAGCTGTTCAACGTCCACCAGGCAAAAGTTAAATCCTGCCGGTCTCTGAGCTCCCCAAGGCGCGCACGCCACGCCCTACGCGAAGGCCTTCCACGCGTGCTAAGATGACGACGTCTCGCGGACACTTGTGTATAACGATGAGAGCCGGAGCTTGGGAACCAGTGCAACTTCGTGTTCTTCGTGCCTTCGTGGTGAAAAATGTTTTCAGCCTAATTTGGATAATACCTTCACAGTCCCTGGAGCGTGGGAACGATAAACGCATCGTCAAAATTGACGACAATGTTCAGCTTAAATTTATTAAGCGAGGTATATAATGCCGATACTGCCTCTAAATCATTAAGAGCACTTGAACCGGCTTCATTAGAAGCCCCATTCAAATCAACCTAAGGATATTCCTATGAAAAAGAAATTATTGACGATAGGTATAAGCTCAGTTCTATTGACGGCTTGTGTCACCGATCCTTACACCGGGCAATCCAGCCTCAGCAAGGCGGCCATGGGTGGCGGATTGGGCGCGGCGGCAGGCGCAGGCGCGGGAACGCTGTTCGGCGGCAACGATCTTAAAAATGCCGGATTGGGCGCTTTAGCCGGTGGAGTCCTTGGGGCGGCTGTAGGCGCCTATATGGATCACCAACAAGAAGAAATGCAGCAGTCGTTGCAAGGAACCGGTATCGAGGTGCAAAGGACGGCGGAAAACACCCTTAATATAACCATGCCGAGCAACGTTACTTTTGCGTTCGATTCGGCGGATTTAACGCCGCAAGCGCAAGGAGCCGTGGATTCGGTAGCGAAGGTGTTAAACCAATATCCCGATTCTACGATCAACGTCACCGGGCATACCGATGATAAAGGCTCGGATAGTTATAACCAGGTATTATCCGAACGGCGCGCTGCCAGTGTTGCGGGTTATTTGTCCCAACATGGCGTAAATTTTTCCCGTCTGACCCAACAAGGCATGGGCGAGAAAATGCCGAAAGTGCCTAATGTGAATGAGGCGAACCGAGGACAGAATCGTCGGGTGGAGTTGGCTATTGTCGCCAATAAAAATGCTGGGGGCGCTCAACAACAGGGCTATCCTCAACAGCAAGGCTATCCGCAGCAACAGGGTTATCCGCAACAACAGGGCTACCCTCAGCAGCAAGGTTATCCGCAACAACAGGGCTATCCCCAGCAACAAGGTTATCCAGAGCAACAGGGCTATCCTCAGCAGCAAGGTTACCCTCAACAAACCTATCCGCAACAGCAACAATATAATTACCCGCAATGATATTGAACCGCCCCGTTGTGCTTTCATTTTCCGGTCATGACCCCAGCGGAGGCGCTGGGGTACAGGCGGATATTGAGACTTTGGCCAGCCATCGCTGCCATGCAGCCGGCGTCATCACCGCCTTAACCGAGCAGGACACCCGGAATGTCAAAAAGCTCATTCCGCAAAGCCCGGACGCCATTATCAGTCAGGCCAACACCTTACTGGACGACCTGCCGGTCAAGGCGTTCAAAATCGGCTTAATCGGCCATCATGAAACCGCAGCCGCGATTCAGTCGATATTAAAACAGCACCCACATATTCCTGTGGTCTTGGATCCGGTACTGGCGGCGGGCGGCGGCGCCGAATTGTCAAACGACCGGCTCATCGCAGCTATTGTTGATTTGTTACTGCCCTGCACGACCGTGTTAACCCCGAACAGCGAAGAAGCGCGAAAACTGGCTGGATTGGAAGACCTTAACGACTGCGGTCTGGCATTGCTGGAAAAAGGCTGCGACTATGTGCTGATTACCGGCAGCCATGAGGACACGCCTTCGGTCAGCAACCAGCTGTTCCATGACCGGCGCAGTTGGGAAACCTACACTTGGGACAGATTGCCGTTCAGCTATCACGGCTCCGGCTGCACGCTGGCTTCCAGCATTGCGGCATTGATAGCGCACGGCCTGGAGCCTTTGCAAGCCGTCATGGAAGCCCAGGAATACACCTGGAACTCGTTAAATGACGGTTACCGACCGGGCCAAGGCCAGCACATTCCCAATCGTTTTTTCTGGATGGACGAAGAGTGATTAAATTCCCAACAAGCGGACTGTACGCCATCACCCAGACCGACAATAAATCCGGCGACACCATTATTAACGAAGTCGCCGCAGCGATTAAAGGCGGGGCAGTGGTAGTGC
>JBAQYH010000959.1:0-1949 GCA_049299935.1 Methylobacter sp.
GTCGAAGGTCCGAAGACGGTGGAAGTTGCATTGGATCAGCCTGAATCGAAAGAGGGTTTTTATCGTGATATCGCGGTGATCGCGTTTCCTGTGCCGCAGGGCGAGCGCCTCACCGGGCCTGGTACTGACACAAAGTTGCGCGGTAATATAAAGTCTGCTGAGCTTGCCAAGCTTGTGGATGGCAAAGCAGGAACCAAGGCGATGGTTCCCGTACCCCGGAACAACAACACCATCGAGTTTGTGTTCTCGAAGAAACGTACGGTGCGTTCGCTGGTGTACCGTAATGCCGGCCCGCATAAGTGGGAAGAGGATTTCCCGATCGAGATGGAGATTTCCGCCGATGGGAAAAAATTCCGCCGCGTCGGTGCGTTTACGGCCAGCTGGGATTATCAAAAAGACGGATTAATCACCATTGCCTGTGATGATGCCATTGGCAAAGTATTCAGGCTCACGTTCAAAAATCCGTGGCCGGTTAGCATCGGCGAGATTGAACTGAGCGAAACCGCCCGTTTGCATTTTGGTGAGGCGAAGGCTGCACACATACGCAGTCGCGGCCACGGTTCGGAACGTTCACGCATTGACGCGTTTCCAGGACCGGATCGCGGACGGGTATTGCCGGCCGAGTTGACTATTGCGCGTGACACAGTACAGAATATTTCAGGAAAAATGGGTCCTGACGGACGCATAAAGTGGGATGTGCCGCAGGGCAAATGGCGCATTGCGCGTGTGGGTTACACCAGTAATGGCCATTACGTTGCGCCTGCCACGAAGGAAGGACGCGGTTTGGAGTGCGACAAGCTTGACGCAAAAGCCATGCAATTCCATCTTGAGCAATATGTCGGCAAGCTGGCCGAGCGATCAGACTCGTTGGGCAAAACGCTTGTGGCGATGGAAGTGGATAGCTGGGAGTGCGGAATCCAGAACTGGACGGACGGCTTTGAGAAGCGGTTTCAGGACAGGGTTGGTTTCGATATTCTGCAGTTCATGCCCGCAATGCTGGAAAGCTGGGTTGTGGACAGCGTGGATGTCTCGGAGCGTGTATTGTGGGATTGGCGCAGATTCTTGTCCGATCAGTTTTCGGAAAATTACCATAGTGTGGTGGCGAGCTTTGCAGAGAAGAAGGGACTCACCTATGTTGGTGAGTCCACCGGTCGCCAGCAATTCCTTTATGATGTGGCGAATATGCGGAATAGCGCCGTGACGATGGGTGAGATGTGGAACAACACTGAGCCGGGGCAGGGTGTCCGCGTGGACAACAAGGTGGCCTCGTCCATTGCCCATACGGCCGGAAAGAAAATTGTTGCTACCGAGGCTTACACTTCCGGTGGAGATCATTCCGGCTGGGTAAATCATCCGTTCAGCATGAAGCCGCTGGGAGACAAGGCGTTTTGCGCCGGGGTAAACCAGTTTGTGTTTCATACCTTTGCGCACCAGCCGTATCGCGCGACGGGGCCAGGCTTCACGTTTGCGTCGTGGGGACTCAATTTTAATCGCGCGAATACCTGGTGGGAGCAGGGCCGTGCATGGATGGAATACCTGACCCGGTGTAATTACATGCTTCGCGAGGGGCTTTCCGTGGCAGACGTTCTGTTCTTTGTCGGCGAAGATGTGCCGAACCGTATTGCATGGCGCGACGAACTGCATCCTGTATTGCCGGCGGGTTACGACTTTGACGGTTGTGATACCAGGGCTGTGATGGATGCGAGTGTGAAGAAAGGGCGCATTGTTCTGCCAAGCGGCACGGAATATAGCGTTCTTCTGTTGCCGAATCTTCAGACGATGCGGCCTGCAGTTTTGAAGAAAGTCTGTGAGCTGGTTAAAGATGGAGCAGTGGTGCTGGGACCCAGTCCAAGCCAATCACCCAGTCTGTGTGACCTCGGCAAAGGTGATGAGACTGTCCGCAAGCTGGCCGATGAATTATGGAATGGGACCAAAAACAAGGTATATAG
>JBAQYH010000960.1:0-5139 GCA_049299935.1 Methylobacter sp.
TGCATGAAATAAATTGAACAACTTGCGCCGTATGTTTGCAGCGGGAGTGCAAGCTTTGCTTGCGCTGGCAGGCGAAGCCTGCACTCCGGCTATTGGCACCTTGTCCAAGTTGTTTCGTACACATTCCTTACCCGATTCCATTAACCCCATATTAAACCCTCTTGCCTACAAGGTTCCTATAAATGCCCATTTCGCTTGCTGTTCTTGAAAAGATTATCCGTGAAGCCGGATCGATTGCCATGACTCACTTTAAAGACCTGAAAAATTTAGAAGTCACTAAAAAAAGCCCACGCGACTTGGTCACCGATGCCGACGTGGCGGTTGAAGCTTTTTTACAAGAATCCCTTGCCCGGCATTACCCGCAATTCGGTTTTTGGGGCGAAGAGAGCGGCCAAAGCGCCAATCAATCCAGCCGCTGGATCGTCGACCCGATTGACGGAACGCACTCCTTTTCGAGAGGCCAGTATTTTTGGGGCATCAGCGTCGCACTGGAAATTGATCAGGAACTCATTTTCGGCGCAGTCTATGCGCCCGCACTGGATGATTACTATGCGGCCGAAAAAGGCAAAGGCGCCTGGAAAAACGGCCAAGCCATTGCCGTCTCCAACGAAAGCAATCTTGCCGACGCAATGATCGCGACCGGATTCGCCTGCCTGCGTTCTTACTTGAAAGAAAACAACCTGCAACGGTTTTGCAGGATCGCCGAAATAACAACAGGACAACGCCGTTTCGGATCTGCGGCAATAGATCTATGCCTGGTTGCGGATGGACAGGTTGATGCTTTTTGGGAGCAGGAGTTAAACCTGTATGACGTTGCCGCCGGTGCCTTGATTGCCGGCGAAGCGGGCGCTACGGTTACCGACTTTCAAGGCAATAAGGGGCTCTTTCCTAAGAATATCCTGGTAACCAACGGGAAGATTCTTAACCAGATACTTCCGCTGATGTAAGAGCTTTATTATGCCATGGCACAGCACTCCAAAGAATAAGGCTAGATCATCGTTAGGTATTGAGGACAAGTCATACAGCACCTATGTAACGGGAGTGCAAGCAAAGCCTGACTTCCGCAGCCAAATCGCTTCCACTTAGCGATGACACAAGCACCTTTTGTTCTAGGGGTGCAAAAGGAATTCAGTCATCGGCTTAACCGGAGCCGCAGGTTGTCCCGTTTTTTGGCAGGCGGCCGCTACCCCCATTGAACAGGATTTCTGATAGGCTTGCATAGCCGCTGTCGAATCATTAAGCCCTTCCAGAGCGCGCGCTTTACCCAGATAGAGTTTTGCTTTATTCCCCGGTTGCAGTTCGACGGCCTTGTTAATATCGTTTAAGGCCAGGAGATATTGACGGCTTTCCAAATAGGCCTGAGCGCGATTGCTGTAAGCATAGGTTGCTGAGTAGCCGTTTAACCGGATTGTTTTGGTTAAATCATCTATCGCTTCGGCATAACGTTTTACTTTGATTAACTCTGTGCCCCGGTTATAGAAGATTCTATCTATGCCCAAACGTTTTTCATCGGTATTTTCGACTAGCCGGGCGGCATCATCCCAAAGCAACAATGAGTGGGAAAAGGTTGTCAGGCGTAGCCAAGACAAAGGCATCATGAACACTGCAACGCAAGACAGTGTGATAGCCGCTTGTTTTGCGCTTAATTTTTGGCACAAAAAAGGCAAAGCCGCGAAAGCGCCGGACATCCAAAGATAACTGCGGTAAAGCACAAAAGACTCCTGAATCCTGACGGTTGAAAGCTCAGTGGCAAATAACAGCCACGGGCAAAGCAGAGCGAAGCCCAGCAAACCTTTTAACCCTCTTTGCAGCAGCAAGCGAATTGCAATGACAGGGTAAACTATAAAACCGATCAATCCGGCAATCTCCGGCCAAGACCACAGGCTCTGAGCAAAGGCTTGCGGCATATCGACGGACATCCATGCGGGGCTTGGCGCAATCCACACCCACAGGTATTTAAAAAACAGGAAACACTGTGTCAGTATCGACAAAGGATAGGCAAGACGTGCATCAAAGTCGGAACCCAGCAATGACATAAAACTTGCGGCTTCCGGTTCATAAGCCTGTCCCAATATATGCCCTGATTTCACTTGGAGGACTACGAATCCGCCAATCAGGCCATAGAGCACAAAAGTTGGCCAAATCAGCATCAGCCGTTGACGGATGGTCTGGTTGTTGACCAGCAAGAGCATGGCTATCGCTACCGCCGGCGCCATGACTGCATGTTCTTTTGAGAACACCGCCAGAAAATAGGTAGCGGTGGAAGCCAGCAGCCAACGGTGGTTTTCCCTGACCAAACCCTCCAGAAACAAACGCCAGGTTAGCAAGGTGAACAAGGTTGCCATCAGCATTGAACGCTGAACCAAATAGCCCGCGGCATAGACAGAAGCCGGATGCAAAGCAAAGATCAACGCCCCAAAAAAGGCCAACCAGTGCGGCGACAGAGTCCCGTTATTTTCGTCACTTTGGGGAAGAATCCGCTAAAACAATCGGCGCAAGAATAAAAACAGGGTGACGGTCGTGGCAAGATGCAGCGCCAAGTTACCGAGACGGAACCCGATCAGTTCCAAACCGAGCAGTGAATGAGTCCATTCCAAAGTAGCATAAGGCAGCCAACGCAAATCAAAGCTGAATGGTTTACCCAGATATTGCTCATGTACTGAGCCATCGAAAAAGAGGATATCGTCAAAAACTACGGGATTCCATAAGAATTGTCCGTAAAGCAGTGTGATCGGCAAACATAAAGCAAGTAAGGAAAAAAAAGTTCTCATGATGTTACCTTATTTCAATCCAGTGAGCTACCCAGGCATGAGAAAACAGGGTGCCAAAAGCAGGCGCTTCCGGCAATCGCTCCCACATTGAATTACCTCCGGCGTTCATGCAGTCGTAGGCGACACGGGTTTGTCCACCCAAAATACCCGAAAGACACACACAAAAAACCATCCAACCCGATGAAAGGTTGGATGGTTGTATTGTGTCGCGATTAAATACTAGCTATGCGTTCAATCGTGCAGGCAGAAAACATCGCCCACTCTACCTAATAACTTAGCAAATAGCAGCTGCGATACAAGTACTAGTAGGTTGTTTCGTCCAGATGATAGGTTGCCCGACAGCAGTAGCGTCTCCCTTCACTATCCAAGTTTCTCCAGCAAGACCAAGGCTATTAACAGCTGTCATTGTAATCGTAGCTGTTAGTGCGCCAGTAGCAGAAATTGCACCAGAACCAGCCGCTACAAAATTTTGAGCAGCAGCGGTTATAGCAGGCACGCCGTTGCTGGTGTTAACACAATTAGCCATAGTTAGCTGTTCCTGAAAGCAGAGTTCCACGCCCAGTTTATAGGGAGCAACCGCAGATACCACTTCGGTAAACTTGGCCTTTTTAGTATAGGTTTGGTAAGCCGGAACCGCAATCGACGCCAAAATACCAATAATCGCCACAACGATCATTAATTCGATTAAGGTGAAACCTTGTTGTGCTTTTTTCATAGACAATGAATTCATGAGTCAATCCTCTTAAGTTAAAAATAAACCGCAATAAAATACAAGCAGAAGCCATGCCAAATACTCCAACTCATCGCGTCTTATTATTTAAATATTTTATAATTATCGTTGAAACAATCACATAGCTGGAACAAAAAAAATAATCCAGGCTTATAAACTTCTGTTTGTGTCGGTCGAAAAATCCAGCCGCGATAAGAATGCCCGCCCAAAAGCCCTGCCATGATAAAATGCCGCTCAAAAAACCCTGCCACGAATAAATGCCTTTTAAAAAGCCATGCCAAACATATTAACCCTCGTTTGAACCCAGGTATGTAACATGCAGCACATCAGCCTTCAAGCCACCACTACGTTAACCGAATGGAGTGAACGCACGATAAGACGCCGCGTTGCCGACGGCAGTTTGAAGTGCGCCGCCGATAATGAGGCCCATTACAAAACCATGATCTGTTTCGACTCAATCAAACACGACATTTGCATCGCTCTAAACCCAGATGATATTGAGCTTATTAAAAGCGCCGACTCCGGGGACGCAAAAGCACAAAATGATTTGGCGTTGCTTTTTTTAGAGCACAACAAGCTGAAAAGCGCTGTGTATTGGCTTGAACTGGCGGCAAAGCAACACTTTACCGATGCGATGCACTTGCTGGGATGTTGTTATTTGGAGGGTAACGGCTTAGCCAAAGACGATAGCCTTGCGATTATGTGGATTGCCAAAGCGGCTTCGTTGGGCCATCCGATAGCGCTCGCGCAGATTCAGTCGATACGCCTGAGTTAAAAGTTGCGTAGCACGCATGAGCAGTCTAAACAGCAAGTCAATCATTGCAAATTGATTCCACAATGCCTCATCCACGCTACTTGAGGAATAGTTGCAAAATAAAGATTACATAGTGCAACAGACTATATATTGCTATAGCATGCGCATATCTATACAGCACCAACAGGATCCATGCGATGACGACTCCAGCCAACACCACCAAGAAAGCAACCAACATCACCCTCTCGTCCGATGTATTGACCGAAGCGAAGGCCTTGGGAATCAACATTTCAAAGTCTTGCGACCAATTCTTGCGTGAGCTGGTGCGTAATGAGCGCGAACGGCGCTGGCAGCAGGATAACGCCGATTTTATCGCCGCTTATAATCAAACTGTAGCGGATGAAGGTTTGCCATTGGATTCATGGCGCTCGTTCTGACATGCCGCGTTTTGATGTCTATCGCAATAATGGCGAACATGCTGAAGTGACGCCGTATCTTCTGGATGTTCAAAGCGATTTGTTACAAGGATTGGAAACCCGCATCGTCGTACCGCTACGCAGACGCGATCGTTTTCCTGTTACCAGCCTTCCTACGAATCTTACGCCGACGTTCGAGATAGACGGTGTCGAATGCCTGCTGGAAACACCCAAGCTAGCCTCTGTGCCGCTTCGTTTGTTGAAAACGCCAGTCGCATCCCTTGCATCCAGGCGGTTTGAAATTACTGCAGCACTGGATTTTCTGTTTCACGGCTTCTGATATTGTGGATACCGGACAACCGCCCGTTTGGGGCGGTTGTCCGGTAAGGGAATTTTAATCTGCTTACTGCAACTTGGCCTTAAGCATTTTGTTCACTTCTCCAGGGTTTGCCTTGCCCTGCATTTCCT
>JBAQYH010000961.1:0-9531 GCA_049299935.1 Methylobacter sp.
GGTATACAACCGCAGCAACCGCGTTGCCTTGCTCAACGAAATTCTCAAAGGCTGCCAGCGCTTTACCGGGCTGTTATCGGGCTATATGAGCCACAACAACCCTTACCGGTTTATCCGCTTGGGCAAAAATATTGAACGCGCCGACATGACCAGCCGGATTCTGGATCTGGCCTCATTGCTGCTGGCTGAGTCGCGTAGCGATGAAATGCGCCAATATGAAACGATTTTATGGGTGAATATATTAAAGGCGCTCAACGCCCAGCTCATGTACCGCCAACATGTCAGAAGCAGCGTTAATGGCGATGATGTGCTCAATTTTTTATTACTGAACACCAACCTGCCCCGCTCGGTCGGCTGCTGTATTGCTGAAATCGCCTCTTGCATCCATGCCTTACCGAACAATGATGCATTACCCGATGATCTCGCTAAACTGGAAGCTTATGTACAAGCCATTGATACCCGGCGCACGACCCAGGCACAATTGCGGGAAGTTCTCGATGACCTGCAAAATAAGTTGGGGGAACTGCATGATAGAATATCCAACAATTGGTTTTTACAGGCCGTAGCGGATCAAACGTAAGCGCCATCTCGCTTTTGTTTTCCGGCAAGCGTGTGTAAGCCACGGCTAAATCAACCACAAAGTTTTTTGAACTTTGTGCCTTCGTGGCGAATTACAACCCTTCTAAAATTATGATCGACTTTCTAATCATCGGCCAGGGACTGGCAGGCAGCTTGCTCGGATGGGAACTCATCCAACGCGGCTGCAAAGTCGTCATTATCGATAACGGCCGGGAAAATGCCTCACAGGTTGCCGCTGGGCTGATCAATCCGATCACCGGCATGCGCTTTGTAAAATCCGCCGATGTGGATACGCTGTTGCCCAGCGCAAAACACTGTTACACCCAGTTAGCCGATTTTTTCCAGCAGGACTTTTATATCGAAAAACCGATGCTGCGGATTTTTCGTAGCGATAGCGAGCTGATAAACGCAGGCAAACGCTTTAACAACCCCGGCTATCAAACCTACTTGGGCGGCATACAGCCGCCGGGCAACGCCATCGATAATCTCGCAACACCGTTCGGTTTTCTGGAACAAAAACAAACCGGCTATTTGTTAACCCGGCCGTTATTAAGCTGCCTGAAAGCATTTTTCATTGCCAAAGACAGTTACCGGCAGGCTGAATTCGATTACCGGGACTTGCAGCTTCAACCGTCATTGCGCTGGCAGGACATCGCACCAAAGCAGATTATTTTCTGCGAAGGCCATCAGGCGACACAAAACCCCTGGTTTTGTGACCTGCCTTTTCAACCGGTTAAAGGCGAAATTCTGACCTTGGAACACCAAACCCAATTGCCCGACAAAATCCTCAATTACGGCAACTGGCTGATCCCGTTAAATAGCCGTCAAATCCGCATCGGCGCAACCTTCGACCGGGAAAACCGGGACACCCACCCAACTGAGCAAGGCAAAAACGACTTGTTAAATGCACTGAGCCAGATTTCGCCTAATCTGATTAATGCAACCTTGATTAACCATCAAGCCAATATCCGCCCTTGTACTCAGGACAAGCACCCTTTTATCGGCCGCCACCCAAAGCATGAAAACATAGCGGTTTTTAACGGCTTCGGCGCCAAAGGCAGCTTGCAGATACCCTGGTATAGCCGGCATTTTGCCGATGCTTTATTAAACGGCACGGCCCTGTTCCATACTTGCGATATCCAACGCCACCAACAGGAGTGCAAGCTTTGCTTGCCCTGAGAAGCGAGGCTTCCGCTCCTCACCTACATAATCCACAGGGATGTAATGGCCGCGATTGCTCCATGCAATCTTGCAGCATTTCCTCCATCCGTGGAGGTCAATGCAGATATTGCATAACGCCATGGAAGGCGTGTAGTAGAGCAATGCAGGAGCAATTGCCGAGGAGCCAATATCTGTCCATGCAGGCAAAGCCTGCACTCCAATCATCAACAAATACGGCAATTTTATGAAACGTATCTCACTGGTTAACACCGCACATGACTTAATCCGGGATATTTTACGCCCCGGCGATATTGCAATTGATGCGACGGTAGGCAACGGCCACGATACCCTGTTCCTGGCGGAACAAGTCGGCTCCGGCCAGGTGTACGGTTTTGATATACAACAAGCCGCTATTGCTTCGACTCTGGAAAAGTTCCGGCAAACGCCTCTATCGGCCTGTCTGACATTGATTCACGCCAGCCATGCTGAAATGAGCGACAAAATCCCAGCACATCACCACGGTAAAATCCGCGTGATCATGTTTAATCTGGGCTATTTGCCGGGTGGCGATAAAAGCATTATCACTCTAACCGACTCGACCTTAACCGCCTTGACCACCGCAAGCCGGATATTAGCAGTAAGCGGCATCATTACCTTGCTTGCCTATCCAGGCCACCAAGGCGGCGATATAGAAACAGACCACGTTAAAAACTGGTGCGAGCGGCTTGATAAAGAACAATTTGAAGTCAGCACTATTTACAGCACCGAACATAAAGACTCCGCCCCTCGACTTTTTATAATCCGCAAATTGCACTGAATAACAAATATCGCAAGAAGCGTATTTCTTATCAAACCCGACGACAGTTGACACCTGAGTATTAACCTTAGCGCTTAACAAACAGACCTTTAAATTTAGATAACGAGCATTTTCTACCTAGCTCACCCCCAATTTCAGCTTTAGCTGACATACACCGGTGATATTTTTTGCCACAATGCCCTCGTCGCCTGAATCAATGCCCAAACCGAATATCGGCCTCACTCGATTTCCGTTTTCGAATCATAAAAATAACAGACGTCATCAAAGCGATATATTCAACTTAAATTTAACCGGGGAACATCTCATGTCAGAAGAAACCATACAGGAAAGACTAGGTCTAGGGCTTTCCGGAGGCGGACTGCGCGCCTCTTTTTTCCATATCGGCATTTTAGCGCAAATGGCGGAGCTCAACTTACTGAAAAACGTGGAAGTTATTTCCACAGTTTCCGGCGGCTCCATCATCGGCGCGCTCTATTACCTGCATGTTAAAAAGCTGCTCGAAAGCAAGGAAGACAAAGACATTACCGACCGGGATTATGTCGAAATCGTCCATACGATTGAAAAGGATTTCCTGGAAGCGACCGAAAAAAACATCCGAATGGAAACCTTCAGCAGTTTCGCCGCAAACTTCAAGATGATGTTTCTGAACTACTCCCGCAGTGACCGTATCGCCGAAATCTACAATGATTGGCTGTACCAAAAAGTTCTGCCGGGCGTTAGCAACCCAATCCAGATGCGGGAATTGAAAATATTCCCCAAAGGCGGCGAACAAAACTTCCACCCGAATAAACATAACGGAAATAGGTCTGCTAAAGTGCCTATTTTGGTACTTAACGCCACTTCCCTGAATACCGGCCGCAACTGGCAGTTTACAGCGCAGACGATGGGCGAACCGCTCGTACCAATCAACGCAACATCTGCCTGTACCCACGACAATGACAGCTCCCATAAACCTCTCTGCCTGAGCGACAATGACATCGACTGCAAGCCTATCCGCCTGAGTGCTGCCGAGGGATATAACGATATCGTAAAGGCCCAGCAAGACTTTCCTTTAGCCCATGCGGTCGCGGCTTCCGCCTGTGTGCCCGGATTATTCGATCCTATGTCAGTCAGCGGTCTGTACAAAGACCTGGAGCAAAAACAGGATATACGCGTCCAATTGGTAGACGGCGGCGTTCACGATAATCAGGGCATCGATGTCTTGCTGCGCAACAATTGCACATGCTTTGTGATCAGTGATGCGTCAGGACAAATGAACACCGAAGACAGCCCGGAAACCGGTTCCGCCCCCGTGTTATTACGCACCAGCACTATCTTGCAGGATAGGGTACGCACCGAAGGGCTACTGTTACTAAAAAACAGCCAAGGTACGCATAACGTCGCTTTCATGAACTTACGCGCCGGCCTGGAAGTTCGTGAAATTTTTCCAATCGATCAACACGACAAACAGCCTGAGGATAAAATCTTTCCGGCAACATGTACAGAATTTGGCGTTAACCCCGAAGTACAAGAAGGCCTGTCGAAAATCCGCACCGACCTGGACGCTTTTACCGAAGTGGAAGCTTACTCCTTGATGCTGGATGCTTACCGGATGAGCAAACAGGACTTGGAACATTTCAAAGAACACGCCCATTGCATGCAAGCCGCCAAACCGGCCAGTGAAAGAACGCAGCCGGAAGCGCCGTGGAAATTCACCGGCATCGAGCCTTGGATAAACAACCCTAATGATGATTACAAGCAGCAACTGAAAATAGCTCAGCTAACCTTCGGCAAAGCGCTGATGCGTTTTTCCTGGCTGTGGATCGCGTTGCCGCTACTTGCCATCGCGGCAATCTATTTTCTCGGACCGCACCTTGTCGCGTGGCTCAAAAGTTCCGTTCCAATCTACGTCCTGGTCGGCGCGGCTGTCATCTGGCTAATCAGTGCGATGGCGCCCAAACTGGCGCATGTCTTCGGCTTTTTGAATGTACTTCGTCCCCAAGCGGAAGTCGCCAAAGAAGTTTTCAGGGCAGCCGGTTTACTTTTGGGTACAGTCTTCATAAAGTTCTACCAGCTCTTTATTAACCAGTTATACGTCAACCAAGGACGCTTGGATAAACTGACCAAACCCTAGATTGGGTTTTTCATTATCTTATGTCATTTTAATTGCCGTTTTTCTCGTTCCCACGCGCCGTACGACCGCCATTAAGTTAAGCCTAAACGGTTTAGGCGGGAGTGCAGGCTTCGCCTGCCAAAGCTTTGAACTTCACGCGCACTGCCTTAATTTAATGGCAGTGACGCGCTGCATGGGAACGAGAAAATGTTGCAATATCTGGTACCGTCCAATAATACTTTTGAGGTAAATGTTAAACTATGGTAATCAGGAAAGCTGAAAAGGGATTCATTCCCTTCCATCACAAATAATCGAATATTTCACACACGGTTCAAAAATGACCCATAAGAAGCCAGCTGATGGAGAGCGCGTAGCCAGAATTGGTTACGAAGCACAGGACAAACGGGCGGCATATCTAATTTACGATATTCTCCTTGAAGGCAGGCTGGATTGGTTCAGAATTGCCGATCCTGAGGCGGGGCGAGTTGATGACATTCAGGTGGCAACAGTAGATGGCGACTTACACGCTTATCAGGTTAAATGGGCAGAAACGACAACAACTATTTCTTTTGCAGAGTTTATCCATTCGGGATCCGGGGGCGATCCTAGTTTAATTACACAATTAGCTGATGGTTGGCAGCAACTGGGACAAACTCATCCCGATAAGCATGTTTATGTGCATTTGATCCATCGTCATATTCCCGCGCCTAAATCACCTTTGCAAGACAGCAGGATTATTCTCCCCCTCGACAATCCACCTCCGCTACAAAGCAATTTCCAGGCTTTTATCCGGGACTGTTTTCAAGATAAGAATTGGCTGTCATCTGGCTTAGACGAAATACCGACGGGTTGGCGGGCAGCGATAGAAGCCTTAAAACAAGCAACAGGTTTGTCCGATGACAAAGACTTTTTAACTTTCATTAAAGCTGTATCGCTGCATTTCAACTACCAGTTTCCCGAACAGGAAAATCCGCCTAATCGTAATGCCAATCGTAGAGAGAAAGATGTTGACCAATTGGCTCGTTTAATTGCGAAGCTCGGCGGTGGAGCAAAGCGCATTATTCAAGTCAATCGTGCGGACTTGCTGCGGGAGTTAGGATGGGCTTCTCGATTCGAGTTTCGTTTCAAACATGAATTTAAAGTCGATGAAACGCTATACCAACCAATTTCCCAGACGGTCGAGGAATTGGAAGCAGCTATCGCCAAGTATACATCCGGTTATTTAGCAATTATTGGCACTCCAGGTTCGGGCAAATCTACGACTTTGACGCAGACTTTGCGCTATCGCCAAGGTTTACGAATTATCCGCTACTATGCCTATGTGCCGGATAGTAGCTGGCAGGAAGCCAGAGGCGAAGCCGATTCGTTTTTGCATGACCTGCATTTAGCGTTGCAACGCCAAGGTATTTATGCGCGTTCCGAGAATGGCTCGCAACCGGAAACCCTTGATGAGTTACGTGAAGCACTCAAGGCACAATTCCACGAATTACATCGACGCTGGCAAGAAGAGAAAATTCGTACATTGATTATCATCGATGGGCTAGACCACATTGAGCGGGAACAATCCCCTCAGCACAGCTTGTTGAAAGAACTACCCTTGCCGAACGGAATTCCAGAAGGCGTGCTACTGATTTTGGGTAGTCAAACTCTGTCATTAGACAATCTACATCAGCGTATTGCCGACCATCTGAAAGAATCTGGGCGGACACTCAAAATCCATGCCTTATCGCGGCCTGCGGTTTTTAACATCATTGCCGCTTCGCCCCTGCTTGTGGATTTATCCCATGCCCAACAGGACACCGTTTTAAGCTTATCCAACGGCCACCCTTTAGCACTCAGTTATCTGTTGGCTAACTTATGCAATGCCGCCGATACCGAGGATATTGATGAAATTCTCGGCAGCACCACGCCTTATCAACGACATATTGAAGAAAACTACCGAATTTACTGGGATCAGCTAACTCAGCATAGCGAGTTGAAAGAACTGCTTGCCTTGCTTTCCAGGTTACGCGGCCCGTTCAATCCAGAAGAATTGCTGTGTTGGACAAATGAATCCGCTGTTGCACTTTTCTTGGAACGAGCCAAGCACTATTTTCATCAAGAATCTGATACGCGTTGGCTGTTTTTCCACAACAGCTTCCGCCAATTCATCCTAGGACAAACTCGCCTAAATGTGTTTGGAAAATTTGATGAAACAAAAGATAAAGCTTTTCATCGGAAGCTCGCCGACTTTGCCGCTGAAGCGCCCCAAAACTCTCCTTGGTCTTGGGAGGAACTGTACCACCGCTTTTCTGCGCAGGATTGGGAGCAAGTGCTTGTTATTGGTAGCCAAGCATATTTTCGTCAGCAGTTCTTTAATCTCCGTCCGTTAGCGGCTATCCGTGAGGACATTGCCTTATGTTTGAAAGCGACTCGTCACCAGCGCGATGGAGTGGCAATTATCCGTATGTTTTTGATCGAGAAAGAACTCACCGACCGCCAAGAAGTTATCAATTTAGGGGGGGTCGATTTACCGGCATTGCTCTATGAGCTTAAGGGGCTGGATTCTGCAATGAACTTTGTCATGGACGGCCGACAACTACGAATATCGGACAAAAAGGCATTGAAATTTGCCGCCTTCTTGTACGACAAAGGCCAATTGCAAGCCGCAGAAAGTATCTTCAATGCCGCAGAACCATTGGGATTACTAAGTGGCTCCGAATCGATAGAATCCAATGGTGATGATGCGGATACAGTATACGCTTGGGCAGAAATAACTCACGTATTCCGTCCGTTAGAAAAATTGTTGACCGCAATCGAACAATTGCGGGCTGACACTTCGCATGCTTGGGAAAGCCAAAATCCAGAAAAATGGCATCGCAATATCCGCAATAATGTATTGTCTGCATTGGTTGATGCGGTCTTCAATAGTGGCGACGAAGTTAAGCTAAGTCGTTTAAAAGTACTGCTATTGCAACGGAAAGATGGTAATAACTGGTTACGGAAACTGGATTTTGCCGAATGCTTTTCCCGTCGAAACCCTGATTCCGCTGAAATAGCGTTAAACAGATTATTAGAAAGATGCGAACGGAAACAACCGAATACCCATACTCTATTAAAGCTTGCTGAGTTTTGCTTTCGGATTCGTGGCGATAAAGATAAAGCCGAGAAGTTGATAGCGGAAATTCCCCAACCTGAGTTATATGAAATAAATCGTGAATTCGGAGATTGGCAAGATCTTAGCCCCTTTTTATATCGTATTCACCTCAACCGTTTGCTTTCCATGCTTGGTCAGGCAGTTGAACCTATTAATGCTGTACCTAATGATGAACCACGCAGAACAGGCGGGGTGCTGTTTGAACGTTGCCTAGTCATCATCGCTAACTTATGGGGTCGAGCATGGGCGGGCAATTTTTGCTCGCCCGCAATTATTTTATATGAATTACGTCCAGCCTTTGCTTTGTTTAGCCGGAGTTGGTCGGAAACAACTGATTGGACAAGCTGGCACTCCTACCGAAAGTCGGCGAGTGACTTTTACATGTTCTTGATTCAAGCGGTCGCAGCTCACGGCTTCGAAGCGTTGCAAGCAGTAAGTGATGAATTTGACAGATGTTGGGAGACAAAACCCAACTATTGGCCCGTTGCTTGGCGGCGAGACATCACCATGGCGTTACACCGTCAAGGCGGCTCAAAAGATGGGCTTATCCAGCGTTTAGAAAAAATCGAAGCCGGACTAAGCGAGTCGGATGATGTGCAATCCCGCCTATTTGAATTGTCCAAACAAGCCGAAGCATGGCTGGAAGCCGGACAACCGGAAAAAGCCCAAAAACTTTTCCCCCGATTGTTTCAACATAGTTTTGGAATCTGGTACGACAAAGATGACCAAGTCTCAGATTGGTTTGGGTGGCTGGCAAAAATCACTGCTGAAATGCCTGTCTCAACCGAGGAAGATATTCGCCGTTTTGCAGCGGCATTAGTGACTTTGGAGAACACCGGACGTGGGCGAGACATACAAGAGGCTGCCGCCGAGCTGATTACACTAACCGCCAAATGGAATCCTGCTTATGCCTTACAACTTAAGGATTGGCTGCTGGCAAATCATGCTATTCATTACACAAGCATTCTGGAAGGTATTTTGACTGCTGCTGCCTTGTCTCAGGACGTACCAATTGAGTTAGCATTTACCTTCACTTGTCATTTGTTGATCCCTTTCGCACGGACGGCACCGGAACATTTACCCAAACTGCTGGCGGAACAATGCGTTTTAAAATGTTCTTCCAGCGAGTCTCAAGTTTTATTGGAACGTTTAGAAAAAGTACTGGAAACCAAAGCCTTTCCTTCAACCCGTGTAGATTGGTGGCGAGGAATCGCTGAAGGATTACAAGCAGCTAAAGCTGATAGCGGATATTTTTACTCCAAATTGAAACAAAAAACGGGAGAAAAGCTTTCTGAATCCGATACTGATGTCGTTTTAAGCTCCGGTGAAAAAATGACTCATAGGGATGCCCTGCTGCGAATCACCACGGGACAGAGTTTATTGGATTTTGTCGATCAAATTGAAAACGCTAGATATTTTCACTGGGATGAAGCGGTATACAAAGTTGTCGATTCTCTGACTTATATACAAATTCAGGCTTTATCCCAAAAGTTGACTCGCTTTTCCTACCGTCCTGGCGTCGATGCCTTGCTTGCCCAACGCCTTAAGGCTTTAGGACATACCGAGGAAGGCAGGGGATTGTTAGAGCCCTTGCTGGATCGATCAGCGCCACAGGGCTGGAACAAATATTACGATGGCGGTAGCCGTCTGTTCGCTGTGCAAGCTTGGGTCACGTTCGACCCTGAACAAGGCCGTACAATTGTTTACGATAAGCTGGTCAACGATTACTTATCCAACATGCTGCAC
>JBAQYH010000962.1:0-3839 GCA_049299935.1 Methylobacter sp.
GGTAAAAAAGCATCTTGGGTTGGATGGGGAACAGTCGTGGATTATTCTTGATGATTTTAATGAATTTTTATGGCCGGGATATGATTTACGGCCTATATCAGGAAAAGCTGGAACTTACGACTATGGATTTTTACCGCCTGTCTTGTTCAAACAAATCGTCAGCAAAATTATTGAACTTCGTCAGACAAGCTTAAGTAAAACTTCCCGCGACTAAGGGTAAGCAGCAACGAGGGGAGGGTATTTGGCAGCAATCAAGCCCGATGCAACTCTTCCCGTATCACCTCTCGCAACGCCTCTTTTACGCTATCAACCTCCAATGCCCGGCGCAATGTGTCATTAATGAGCGTCTGGTATCCGCGTCCGCCTGCTTTAGCCTTATATGCCTGAACCACTGCTTCATCCAGCATAATAGTAATACGCTGTTTGCCTAAATTCAGCTCTGGCAATACCTCGGCCAATGGTCGCAGTTCGGAGAATTCCGCAGAGGTTAATTCCGGGCTGTCTTCATCCGGCACATCAGCCAAGGGCGCGGCATCCACCGCCGCCCAGTCTATATTAGAGGGCTTGGTTTTCAAATTTCGTTTGCTCACGTCGATTCGCCTTTCTAAAAGAAATAATGTGGATACAGTTATCGGCGGGCGTACAAAATACCACTACCATTAATCGCCCGTCTATTGTGTTATAGCCGATAAAACGTCGTTCAGAGTATGTCTTGCGGGTGTCTTCTCGTACCAGCATTCCTGTGTTAAACATCAATCTTGCCGTGAGCAGCGGCAGCCCGCGTTCACGGATATTAGTTTCGTTTTTAATCGGGTTGCAGGTAAAGTCCATAGTTACACTTTACATATTAAAATATGCATTTGCAACCGATAGACTACTTAAGATCAGTAGAGCCGTAAGGCTTGGCGTTTTTTTATTGTCCACCATTTTTGTGATTTGTAGGGATATGCTTTCAATCGGGTTTGATATATTAGCCTGATGTCGATAGGGCTGTAGATTGGGCTGAGATACGAAGCCCAACACTATTCGGCGCCAATCTTATTGGGCTTCCTTGAGCCCGCTCAATCTACGCACTGACCTCGACGGGCACAAGCTAGCGAAGCGAGTCCGATCGCGGCCATCAAGCATATGATTATTGCGTCTGAGGGCAAGTTGAATATCGCCGAAGATGCTCCCAAACGATGAAAAACTGATTCTGAGGAGGTGGATGATGAAGTTCGATTTTGATGCCGAGCTGAGAAGTGCCGACGGGGCTGTTATTCCTGTCTATTGCGAAGTTCAGAGGCCACATGTGGGTGGTCAAAAGTCGTTGGTTCACTTGGCGGTGCCCGCACAGCACATCACTAAAGAGCCGCCACTCAATCCGTGCACGTTATTGGGAAAAAGTGGTGCATTCACGATCAGCATACAAGGAGTTCATTGGCGTAGCTTTCCCATTTCTTCGAAAAGCACCTTCGGACTAGAAGCTATAGAGCTACTCCACATAGAAAAGCTGACAATCCAATATCCTCAGACGACCCCTAAGAAAGAGATCCGCTTCCATATGGCCCCCATTTCCTACCTGCGATCGAAATCAAGCTTCGTTCATTTTGGTGATAGATCCCACACAGAGGAGCTGTTCGTACTGGATCTTCCTTGCCTTGGCGTGACGAAATTCGTTGCGGAATGGGTGACGATTTACCACCGAGATGCGGAGATTCCAGGCGCGACGGTGATTGCCGGTTTTAGTGCGGTAGCAGGTTTGCCGCCGGCTGGTCCAATCGACGTAGACCGAATGGTTGCGAAGTTTAGAAGCTCGCTCGAGGTTCTGTCGGTTCTGTTTCGACAAGCCGTTTCCTTGCACGGCTGGACGTACACCGACGGTCGGACCGTCTTCTCCACGTGGATCGATCCCCTTGAACCGAATGTAACGCCGTCCGCGCGCGAGAACCGTGGTGACTTTGTCGCCAGACCTCAAGTGTTCGTGGAATGTGCTACGAGCTTGGCCCACGCTTATGGAAAAGCCGACGAGAAAACCCGATCGTTGGTGCGACACCTTTCAGTGGCGGTCAATCCTCATACCAACTCGAGGACGGCGGATCGCTTCCTGTTCATGTTCTCCGCACTGGAAAGGGTGATCGAATTCGCTTGGAAGCGTGACCCAACTCCAAAGAGCCCTGCTGTCACAACCCATGTAGTGATTAAATACCTTGAACAGTTGAAAGAAACTGTGGTCGCAGAAGGTAGCGAGAACGCTTCAGAGATTTCAGCGCGACTGGGGGGGCTCATCAATGTTGTGGATCGACCCAGTGTTCGAGACAAGTTCGAAGCATTCTTTCGCGTGTACCCGACGATGACCCACTGCTGCGCAGATCTCTGGCCTATTCTGGGCTCGGATAAAGAGCGCGGACTTAGAGAGATCCGCAATGCACTGGCTCACGGACGCAGCTCTTTCGTATCGCTCGATGTCGTAGCGGTTGCCGATTGGCACTTAGCGATTTTACTGGAGCGAGTGATCTTCGTGCTTCTAGACATGACGTTGCCGGATGGATTATCCCCGGGCTCGTTTCTGTTGCAAAGGGGGGGAAGGGGATGGTACGAGAGAGACTGGTGGGTTTCCTTGCGGTCCAAACCGGACCAGCCGATCTGATTCGGGCCAATCTTGGTCAGTTCGTAAGTCGGGCTGAGGTACGAAGCCCAACACTTTTCGGCCCCGATCTGTTGGGCTCAGGCATGAAAGTTATAAGGCGGTTTTACGCAAGCAAACTGCCGCGCGACGGCATGTTGCTGAGTATGTCATGCAACTGAGTTTAATTGTACGGTAATTGAGGTCGTTGAAGACTTTAAGGTTGATTCATTAGTTGGCAATCTGCACTACAACATTTATTTAAATTTTTTAATCAAGGCTAATATTTTGGGTATAACGTTTGAGGTAAATAATACGAAGGAGGTAGTGCAAGACATTCTACCTTGGCTCAGCTCCTTTGCTAATACAACAGCCGTAACAGTAGTACTTGTTCTGTTATTTCTTGCCTTTCTATTGAATCTGATTAATAGAGGATTCTTTTTGCAAGTGTTCGATATTCTTGAACATAAGGAAAGGAAAAGGCTAGAACAAATTAATGAATACGTATCGTCACATGACGCCGCTGATCCAGAAACGATTAAAGTTGTTAGAGACTTGCGGGATGCCCACTACTTTAATGTTGCCACGGGTATTTATGCCGAGGATCGTACCCGAAGTGCATTCATCAGGTTGCACCAATCCTTTTCTCATTGTATTACCTGGAAACATATTGAGAGGGCTCGACCATATATTGAAATTGCCGCAGATGAAACCATTACAATTCGTGATCTAGACTTTTTTGAAAAGATTGGTTATAGGTACAACCAATTTGTTGCTTACGTAAGCGTATTTTTCTCAGTCGTGCTGTTTATAGCCAAATTTGTGTTTTCAGCCAATAAAACTATTATGCTGTTTTGGGATAGCTTTGGGCTTTCTCTTTTTCTAGCAGTATTTGGATTTTTTGCACTCTTTCAAAATTCGCCAGTTCGTGCGAAAAGTCTAATCGCCAAAGAGCTGCAACGCTTGCGTGATTGTAGTTTAGCTCTGTAGATCGGATAACTGCGTTTCGTTGCCTAACAATTAAAACTACAAAACTCAAGCATTAAACTTATATGAATGCCCGTCAATTTTTGGAAAGGCCAACAAAAGAAGCCATTCGCGAACTGCCAAAGTTCGAAGGATTGCCGCTACAAAAAATTTGTTTAGTGCGTACAGCAGACGACTTATTTTTTGCGCACGATGAGATCTTCAAAGTTAGCCACGTTGGATTCGATACGGAGAGCAAGCCAAACTT
>JBAQYH010000963.1:0-4437 GCA_049299935.1 Methylobacter sp.
AACGTGAACCACCCGATCCCATCCCGAACTCGGAAGTGAAACCGTTTAGCGCCGATGATAGTGTGGCAGTTTGCCATGCGAAAGTAGGGAATTGCCAAGCTCTTAAATTAAAAACCCAAGTCTAACCGCTTGGGTTTTTTTTTGGCCGCGATTTTTTCAAATCAATACGGTGTCATGCAATTCGATTCAAAAAGTCGTAGTCATCTTGATATTGCCATGTACTTGCGCCTATTCATCGAAGTTCGGGTTGGTGGCATATATACCAAAAGCATTAAAAGTATTCATGCCCTTGAAAGTTAAAAAAACGGGCGCATTGTCAGTAATAACAATGTTTACAAACGTAAAGTCAGCATTATGCTTCTGACAAATGTTATTTATTTTTGACTAGTTCGCGTAAAATCGAGCGATCAGAGTTCCATTCACAACACCGGGAAAAACCATGAAAAAGATTCTTTTCTTAGCTGTCTTATTGTCGGCGACAACTGCTTTTGCTGAAGATGCCAAAAATGATTGGCATGACACGACTCTTTCCGATGCCACAATTAAGAAAATTCAGGATGCCCAATACCAATATAAAAAATGCGTTTCAGCTGAAATGCAGAAACCTGCGTCGCAGGAGTTGGAAAGCCGCAAAGCGACAGAAGCGATCATGAAACAATGCGAGCCGGTATTATCCCAGATGCGTGAAGTTTATCTGGCTGAAAAAGTCCCTGGAACCATTGCGGACCGCCATTTGAAACAGATGCGCATGCAAACCACTCGTAATGTACTGCAAGGTATGATGTTTAGCGAAGCCGCCCGCAAATCCGGTCAACAATAACAACTAAAAGAGCCTCATTTAATGAATACTTATGCAATCGATTTATCCTTGAAACCCACCACGTTCGATTTATGGCATGTTTGTTTGGCGGGTACTGTTGCCCTGTTGTCGCTGATATTAATCGTGTTGTTGCTGTCGATAGTGATCGGTCAGATTCGTTGCAGGAAAAAATCCGCCAGTTTGCAAGCCCCCCCAACGTCTGAACCGGTAGTAAAAATCGTCGAGAAAATCGTCGAAGTTGAAAAGCTGGTGCAGGCACCCGCACCGGAACCTGTTGTATTAAAAGAGGCAACTCCGGACGCTGCCTTGCAATTACTGGGTTTGCTGCAAAAAGAAGCGCGCTTTATCGATTTTATTAAAGAAGATCTTACTGCTTTCAGCGATGCGGATATTGGTGTCGCTGCCCGTGTCGTGCATGAAGGATGCAATAGGGCGATCAATGAACACTTTACGTTGGCCACCGTCCGTGGTGAGCAGGAAGGCAGTAAAATTACTTTGCCGGAAGGTTTTGATGCAGCTACAGTGCGTTTAACCGGCAATATCGTCGGTACTGCGCCTTTTACCGGCACATTGGTTCATAAAGGCTGGCAAGTTACCGGTATCAGGCTGCCCAAACTGACATCAGGGCATAACGCCGCTATTGTTGCACCGGCGGAGGTCGAGTTATGAGCGATTTATCCGATCATCCGCAACCGGAAATGGCGGCTGTCGCGGAATCAGAAAATAAGCCGGATCAAAATATTGCGGTTGAATCGCCGCAAACTGAAACCCGGTTTTCCGTCGGTATCGATTTAGGTACGACGCATTGCGTATTGTCTTATGCTGATCTGGGGCATATCGACGATGAGGAGTTTTCGCCGCAAGTCATGGCTATACCGCAGCTGACATCTCCCGGTTCGGTTGAAGAAAAGCAGCAGTTGCCGTCGTTTTTATATCAGGCTCATAAAGCAGAGCTTGCAGAAGATTCCACGTCATTACCCTGGGATGCAAAACCGGATTATCTGGTTGGCGAAATCGCCCGTAATCTCGGCAGTAAAACCCCTATACGGCTAGTATCCAGCGCTAAAAGCTGGTTATGTCACGCAGGCGTTGATTGCAAAGCGCCTATTTTGCCGGCTGATGCTCCTGACGAAGTCGAACGTGTTTCGCCATTTCAGGCAACCACTGCTTATCTGCAACATCTACGCGAAGCGTGGCAAAGCCTGCACCCCAATGCACCACTGGATCAACAGGATGTCGTGATTACCGTGCCGGCCTCATTCGATCCGGCAGCACGGGAGTTGACGGTTGAAGCCGCACGTGCTGTGGGGCTCGGTCAGGCAATACTTCTGGAAGAACCTCAGGCGGCGTTATACAGCTGGATAGAGAAAAGCCACGGCGATTGGCGCAAACATGCCGAGGTCGGCGACATTATCCTGGTGATAGATATCGGCGGTGGCACCACTGACTTATCATTGATAGCCGTCACTGAAAAAGACGGTAATCTCGAACTGACCCGCGTCGCGGTCGGCGATCATATCCTGCTGGGCGGCGACAATATGGATTTGGCTTTGGCCTATACCGTAAAAGCCAAGCTGGAAAAAGACGGTAAACGGTTAGAAGCATGGCAGCTTCAGGCTTTGACTCACAGTTGCCGCGATGCCAAGGAAAAACTCTTCAATAACTCCGAGCTTGAGAATATTCCGCTGGTGGTTGCAAGCCGCGGTTCATCTTTAATCGGCGGCACATTGCGCACCGAATTAACCCGTGAAGAAGTCAATCGTGTATTGGTTGAAGGCTTCCTGCCCAAGGTGGCAGTCGGTGACAGGCCGGTCAGCCGTCCTCGTACCGGCTTGAGAACCGCCGGTTTGCCTTATGCCCAGGATGCGGGCATTACCCGTCATTTGGCGGCGTTCCTGGCCAAACAGCATGGCGCTACGGACGAGCTTAAGGACATTAATCTGCCGGAACACGCGAGTTTCCTGCATCCGACTGCCGTGCTGTTTAACGGCGGCGTGTTAAAAGCCGGTGTCCTGGCTGAGCGTTTAATGGAAGTGTTGAATTCATGGTTGACAGCGGAGCAAGCGCCCGAAGCCAGATTATTGGCCGGTGCCGATCTTGATCTGGCGGTTGCACGCGGCGCTGCTTATTATGGCTACGTCCGCAAAGGCAAAGGTGTGCGTATTAAAGGCGGCACCGCGGCCTCTTATTATGTCGGCATAGAAAGCGCGATGCCCGCAGTACCCGGCATGGCGCCGGAAATTCAAGCCTTGTGTATTGCCCCTTTCGGCATGGAAGAAGGCACTAGCCAAGAATTGCCGGATGATGAATTCGGCCTGGTAATTGGCGAGCCGGTGCGCTTTCGTTTTTTTGCCTCCCATATTCGGCGCGAGGATAAAGTCGGAACCCGTCTGGATTATTGGACGAACGAAGAACTCGACGAACTGGATGAGATTGAAATCACCCTGCCGGAAGAAAGCCGTAAACCCGGCGAAGTCGTGCCGGTGCATCTGTGGGCAGCCGTAACCGAGGTAGGTACGCTGGAACTGCAAGCCGTTTCCCAAAAAGACCACGGGCGCTGGAAGATTGAGTTTGATGTCAGGGCAGGGGAGTAGTCATTTCTCAGTTAGAAAATGGAACACGGATGACACTGATTAGGACGGATTGAAACGGATTTTTAAAAAGCCGATGCTAAGTTCGGTATATGCCTTATAGTGGGCTATCGTAATGTCTTTATGAAAAAGCTCCATTTTATCCGTGCTTATCAGTCAAATCTGTGTCATCCGTGTTCCATTATTATTTATAAAATGGCCATAAAAAATGAATCAAAAAAAACGTTTAATCATCGCCATGACCGGTGCGACCGGCGCGGTTTATGGGGTCAGGATGCTGCAAGTTTTGCAGGCGCAGCAGCAATGGGAAACGCATTTGGTCATTTCGTCTGCCGGTGTGGTGAATTTAAAGCATGAAATGGGCATGAAGCGGGCCGAACTGGCAGAACTGGCCGATGTGACTCACGGCATTGATGACATTGCCGCCAGTATTTCCAGCGGCGGCTTTAAAACGGAAGGGATGATTATCGCTCCGTGCTCGATGAAAACCCTGTCGGCCGTTGCTCATGGTTTCGGCGATAACTTGATTTCGCGGTCGGCTGACGTGGTGTTAAAAGAGCGTCGGCGCTTGGTAGTCATGCCCCGCGAAACACCGTTAAATTTGGTGCATATCCGCAACATGGCGAGTGTGACCGAAATGGGTGGCATCATTTTCCCGCCGATGCCTGCTTTTTACAGCAAATCGGATTCGCTGGCGGCCATGGTCGATGAAACCGTTGGCCGGGTTTTGGATATGTTCGGGGTTAATGTCGATGGTTTGTACACCCCTTGGGAAGGGCTGTAGAAATTAGCCCCTCCCAATGGGTTTAAGACAACAGCCGCGAGTTTTTGCTGTTACGGAAAATCAGCGGTTTCTCATTCTCAGCTAAGGCGCTGGCCTTGGCTGAATCGATCGCTTCCTGAATAACGTGGTGATTAGGCGATTTGCTGCACACCGGGTCGGCAGCGTACATGTCGCCGCTTAATAAATAAGCTTGGCAACGGCAGCCGCCGAAATCCTTTTCCTTCTCATCGCAGCTGCTGCAC
>JBAQYH010000964.1:0-1921 GCA_049299935.1 Methylobacter sp.
CAGCTATTGGCCGTCAGTGCCCGAGCGCCGGCTAATTCCGGTTTGCGCGCGCGCCCATCTCGTCGAATTCGGCATTCCTTCCGAAGATACCCTAAGGCGCGCGAAAAGCGCCGACGATAAAGCCAAAATGAAAAAGCTTGGCATTAACGACGGCATGCTGGCTTTAAAAGAGTCCATCAATTATTACATCGACCATGAACGTTCAGGCGTTTTAGAACGGCGTTGCGATGCGTTGGTCAGCGGCATTCGGCAAATTGCCAATGAAATGCTGCATAAGCTTGAACCGGTTTACGGCGTATTGGATGAAACTGAAATCCAAGAAGATGATCTACTCGGCAGAGACTTTAATCAATGGTGGGGCCGCGAATGGCAGCGCATCAAAAAAGACTTCGATGCCTGGTATGCCGAAGTGATTCAAGGCCGCAAAGAAGCCGATGCTTTGGGATCGGAACATCACGAGTTGGCCGCCCTGCATTCGGCTTACGATGAAAAAATCGAGTTTTTGCTGTCCAATCTGACCACCGCCCAACCGGATGAGTTAAAACGTATTTACACCGCAGGCGGAACCATCTCCATGCCCGACCCGCGCGAAGGCAACTATAAAATTCGCGAAGAGTTATTCCGGGAAATCCAGAAAAAATTTGAGACCGAACTGACCGACCAGCTGGCACAAGCGCTGCAAGCGCTGATCGACCAAATTGCGCTTAAAACGCAAAACCTGTTGTGGGAAACCGAAGAGGTGCGCAAAACCCTGCTGCATTCCGATACTGACGAATCGCTTGAACAGGCGCGCATTCGCCACGGCTTTCAGGTATTGTTTTTACGCTTTAGCCGGGTTGCCGTGGAAGCATTTATTGCCAAACCCTTGCATGCCAGAGAGCGTTTGTTACATGAGCGGGCGGCTGAAATCAAAACGCTGGAAGCCTTTTATCAAGGCAGCGATAAAGCCAAGCACGAAGGCGGCTTAACGCATTACCTGCGTTACGGTCTGTGGACGAAATTAACGCAAAGCGGCGCCGGCAGCAGCCGAGCCAAAGCGGCGGAAAAGACGCCTGTCGCCAAAAATCAAGTCATACAAGATATTGTTAATGCGGTTACCGCTGAAGCGACGGCACCTGTCAAAAAGGTTATCGAAGAGCCGGAAAAAACGTTTTCTAACGAACCGGATAATTTTGAAGCGGTTATTGCCGAAATCAACGGCGATTTAGCCGCTTTGCAGGATTACCTGAAAAACAGCGTATTTTACGCCGCAGGTTTTATCACTTACTGCAACCAGGAGCTGGAGCGCATTCGTAACCGCTTTAAAGAAATGGAAGATAATGACCGGCAGTGGATAGGCATTATCCGCACCGCCGTGAAGTATGAAAAAAACCCAAACATTCCTTACAATATCGCCCACTCTCGGCGGGATTTCCGCACCCGCAGGGAGATTGCGGTAGCGCTTAAGGAGATTAGGGAAGTTTGCACCAATGTGTTTTGATTGGCGTCGTCCTCGTTTCTGATGTTCTAAGCCTGGTAGCGCTGGGAATAGGTTGCTCGTTATTTGCGGATGAACCTGAGCAGCTAAGGAACGAGCATGAAATATTTATTTTCAACCATGAAGAACATGAAAGTCATGAAGGATTTACAACGGTTTTCAATGTTGATTCGTTAATAGCTGATGTTACGCAGTTAGCCGAATAAATAATGTATAAGGAGTCGCTCACGCGACGATTATTTGAATCGGGGTCTCGCCCCCGAAGGCGAGTTACTTTCTTTTGCTCCGCCTCGGCAACTGCTCCTGCGTTGCTCTACCTCCTGCATCCATGCAGTCGAAAAGAAAGTAACCAAAGAAAAGGCGGCCCGGTTGCCGCTTTTATCCTGCGCTCCTCGCTTTTGCCGAGGGTCAGCAGAAGGGGCTCCTGCCCCTCTGCTGACGTGC